>NZ_JAODZS010000075.1:0-4428 GCF_029835375.1 Morganella sp. GD04133
GGTTTTTGCCAGAACGGTAGTGATTGCAGCAGTCAGGGTAGTTTTACCGTGGTCAACGTGGCCGATAGTACCAACGTTAACGTGCGGTTTCGTACGTTCAAACTTTTCTTTAGACATTAGTTGTCCCTCTAAGACACGGAATCGGTGGTTTCACCACATCAACCAAGCAGTATTGCTTGTCTGGATATTTACAGGGAAAAAAATCAAGGAATGGAGAACAACGGAAGTGGTGCTGATAGGCAGATTCGAACTGCCGACCTCACCCTTACCAAGGGTGCGCTCTACCAACTGAGCTATATCAGCACATCTTGGAGCGGGCAGCGGGAATCGAACCCGCATCATCAGCTTGGAAGGCTGAGGTAATAGCCATTATACGATGCCCGCGTGAACTCGGCTACCTGACTTTAATCTGCTGTAACTGAATCCGGAGTATTTTACATCGAAGGAGTCTTGAGTAAAACACTCAGGATAATAATTCACATTGGATGGTGGTGGGAGAAGGATTCGAACCTTCGAAGTCTGTGACGGCAGATTTACAGTCTGCTCCCTTTGGCCGCTTGGGTATCCCACCTTTCCAAATTGTTAAATGGTGCCGGCACCAAGAGTCGAACTCGGGACCTACTGATTACAAGTCAGTTGCTCTACCAACTGAGCTATGCCGGCATCAAGTGCTGCGCATTCTATGGAGACTTTGCGCAGGATGCAACAAAAAAATCGCTGAAATTGTTCTTTTGCTCACAAAGTGGACATTCTTCCGTATTTTGCTGTTTTTTTCAATAGGTAATGTACAAATTAGCAGCGATCCTTATCACGTAAACTCTCAGTAATCACACCGATGAACTACCGTATACATAAATAATCCGCTTATTTTTAACGCCTTCTTTATGTCATGTGCAATGTAATTTATGTCCGCGACATCAAAAAAAATGCATTTTTTCAAAAAAATTGCTACGCCTGACTCCCATCTCTCGCTATGATGCGATTTATTTTCAGCCGGTACGGGTATTAATGACCTGTCCAACCTGCGTAATAAAGGCAGCTGTTGGTTTATGTATAAAGAAAAAGCGCTCTCTCCTTACCTCCATTTCAGCCGCAGTCAGTGGGCAACCCTGCGTAACTCCGTTCCGATGACGTTGTCTGAGCAGGAAATTGATGATCTGCGCGGTATCCACGATGAAATCTCGATTGATGAAGTTATCGCGATTTATCTGCCGCTGTCGCGTCTGCTGAACTTCTATATCAGCTCAAACCTGCGCCGCCAGGCTGTTCTGGAGCAGTTTCTCGGCAGAAATGAAGCGAAAGTCCCTTATGTGATTGGTATTGCCGGCAGTGTCTCTGTCGGGAAAAGTACCACAGCCCGGTTATTACAGGCGCTCCTGAGCCGCTGGCCGGAACATCGCAAAGTAGATTTGATCACCACTGATGGTTTTCTTCATCCCAATTCTGTGCTGAATGAACGCGGTATCATGAAGAAGAAAGGATTCCCGGAATCCTATGACATGCATAATCTGGTGCGTTTCGTTTCTGAAGTGAAATCCGGTAACCCCCGGGTGCTGGCGCCGGTTTATTCGCATCTGACCTATGACATTATTCCGGATAAACAGCTGGTCATTGAGCAACCGGATATTGTGATTCTGGAAGGTCTGAATGTGCTGCAGAGCGGGATGGATTACCCGGATTCTATGCACCATGTCTTTGTGTCCGATTTTGTGGACTTCTCTATTTACGTGGATGCACCGGAAGAATTACTCAAGAGCTGGTATATCGGACGGTTTCTGAAATTCCGTCAGGGTGCATTCAGTGACCCGAACTCCTATTTCCACCACTATGCACAGCTTGAAGAGAGTGAGGCCGTCAGTATCGCCTCAACCATCTGGGATGAGATCAACGGCCTGAATCTGCATGAAAATATTCTGCCGACCAGAGAACGGGCCAGTCTGGTGATGACCAAGGGCACCAATCATATGGTGACAAATGTTAAACTGCGGAAATAATCATTTTTTCTGTTAAAAACAAACCGGCTCAGGCCGGTTTGTTTTTTGCATTCACACCGCGAAGTGATATTTCTCCGCCGATATAGGGCGTAATTTCACCGAACTGATCTAATAATAACGCACCCTGTCCGTTTATCCCTCTGGAAACGCCAAAGACCTCACGCTCACCAATAATCAATTTTACTTCACGATTAAGGTAGTTATCGAACGCATACCAGCGTTCAATAAACGGGGTCAGTCCGCTTTTTTCAAACAGGTGCAGCGCATCCGTCAGATGTTTAATAAACTCCGCAGATAATATATTACGGTCGATCTGAATACCGGATTGCTGCAGGTTGATCCACTGCTGACCAATCTGATCCGTACCGTTACTTTCCATGGTCAGGTTAATCCCGATTCCGATAACCACATGCGCGGCATCCCCGGTTTTTCCCTGAAGTTCGACCAGGATCCCGGCCAGTTTTTTGTCATCCAGATATAAGTCATTCGGCCATTTGACTTTTACACCTGTCGCACCCAGCTCATGCAGTGTCTCGGCAAGCACAATACCGACGACCAGACTCAGTCCGATAGCCGCAGCAGGTCCCTGCTCAAGACGCCAGTACAGAGAAAGATACAGATTGCGGCCAAACGGAGAGATCCATTGCCGCCCGCGGCGACCACGTCCGGCATACTGGTATTCTGCTACACAGGCGTCGCCGGATGTCAGTTCCCCCACTTTATCCATCATATGCTGATTAGTGGAGCCGATGACCGGCAGCACTTCAACATTTCGTCCGGGCAGCAGTGTGCGGATCACATCCGGCTGTAGCAGATTCATCGGTGCAAAGAGACGGTAGCCTTTACCGGTAACCGTTTCCATCTCTATACCCATCTCACGTAAGGTACGGATGTGCTTATTAACTGCGGCCCGGGTCATTCCCAGCTTATCGCCGAGTTGTTCACCGGAATGAAATTCACCGTCGGATAAAATACCGATCAGCGTCAGCGGTACACTGTAATCTTTCATGCAATAGCCTCTGTGGCACTGATTTCACCCTCTGTACCGATAAACCGGACTTCCGGCTCCAGCTGAACCCCGAAACGGGCAGCAACCTGCTGGCGGACATAACGGGCGAGACGGATAACATCATCACCTGTCGCATTATCTCGGTTGATTAATACCAGCGCCTGATTCATATGCACCGCTGCTCCGCCTACCCGGTGGCCTTTCAGCTGGCACTGGTCGATAAGCCAGCCGGCAGCCAGTTTGATTCCGTCCGCCACCACATATTGCGGGCAGTCCGGATATTGTGTTTTGATTTTCTGCGCACACTCCGCAGTCACAACCGGATTTTTAAAAAAGCTGCCTGCATTGCCGGTTACGGCCGGGTCCGGCAGTTTGCTCATCCGCATCTGACAAACCATATCAAATACCTGCTGAGGAGTGACAGTCGCAGGATCCAGCGATTTCAAATCGCCGTAGCTCAGATTGGGTTTCCATACTTTCGGCAGTTTCAGACCCACCGCTGTGATGGCATACCCCTGCTGGTAATCATGTTTGAAAATACTGTCACGATAGCCAAAACGGCATTCTTCTGCGGTCAGGCGTGTTGTCTGCCCGTCTGACAGAGAGGTGACATCCACATAGTCACAGACGTCTTTAAATTCGGTACCGTATGCCCCGATATTCTGAATCGGTGCGGTACCGGCACAGCCCGGGATCAGCGCCAGGTTTTCCATGCCGTAAATACTGTTCACCAGCATCCAGCGGATTAATTCATGCCAGTTTTCACCGGCACCCACTTCGATAAACCAGGCATCCGGTGTTTCCCGGACCGTTTTTCCGGGGATCCGGTTAATGACAACGGAGCCATTGAAATCCTCAGTAAACAGTACATTACTGCCACCGCCTAACAGCAGGAAGGGGGATTTTTCCGTTTGTGCAGCCAGCCATAAGCGGCAGAGATCAGAAATGGTCTCTGCGACATCAATATGCCGGGCACCGGCTTCGATACCAAATGTGTGTAACTGGCGGAGTGAATCAGCAGGTTTGAGGGACATAATGAAAACTCATCTGACAAATATACGGTCTAGTTTATCAGTCCGCAGACGCGGATCCCAGCACTGCGGGATTTGTATTTTGGCGGGCTGTAAATGCAAAAAAGCCACTCAGATGAGTGGCTTTCTTTAAATATAAAACCTGGCGGTTCCCTACTCTCACATGGGGAGACCCCACACTACCATCGGCGCTACGGCGTTTCACTTCTGAGTTCGGCATGGGGTCAGGTGGGACCACCGCGCTACGGCCGCCAAGCAAATTCTTTTCTGTTTCTGCCGAACTAAATTAATGGTGCTGATACCCAGATTCGAACTGGGGACCTCACCCTTACCAAGGGTGTGCTCTACCAACTGAGCCATATCAGCAAAAATCTGTGCTTTTGCACAGACTTTA
>NZ_JAODZS010000076.1:0-3585 GCF_029835375.1 Morganella sp. GD04133
CATGTGTCCGAAAAAGTCCTTGGACATAAACTCGGTGGTGTTCTTTCTGTTTACGATCAGCATGAATACATAAAAGACCAGATAGATGCAGTGAATGCCCTGGCTAATCACATATTGTCCTGCGTCGAATAACCTTTGCTTTTGAAAAAATCCATGACTTCGCTATACCGGTATAATGCGCCTCCGCGAATGGGGGCGTAATTTTCATCGGGCTTCGGGAACGGTGTACCCTGAGCATCCCATTCCTGGCGCTTTCTCCAGAAAGTAGTCCGGGAAATCCCCCCGAGCATACCCTGAATTTTACTGCGGCAAATTAAAAAGCTTGGTGCATTATTATCCATATTTCTTTTCCTTCTCTATCATGCGAACGTACACATTCAGCCACAGCGCAGGCACTGAGCGCTTAAAGTGATATTCAGTTAACATCCGGGTAAACCTTTCGAGGTAACTCTGTAGGATGGTGCGGCGCTTGTCGTCGTTAAGCGGTCGGTTAGCTTCAAGTTCGTGATAGCATTCCCTTGCTATTCGTATGCGTCCGTTCTCTGCTTCCTGTGGTGTCATTGGTCACCTCAGATTTGTGATTCCCTGATTTGACGGGACAGTGTGACACTCAGTTCATCGATTTTATCAGCCATGTCCTGAAGCGACTGAATATCATCCTTGCGCACTTCAATGGTGATTATCTTTTTAATCAACTGCTCCAATTTTGGGTAATAGCCAATGGTCGCCGTAACTTCCTGTCCGGCATTCTTTCCTTCTTTGGCTATTTTAATTTCACTGAGGATTAACTGGTGTGGGTCTGATGTAATAACGTATTGGCCTAATTTAATATTCATTTTTCATTCTCCGCCTCTTTCATCATCAGGAATACTTCCATAGCGGCGCGTAGTGGGTTTTTATTTTCTGATGTAAACCACGGCTGATTGGTCGCGCCCCACACGCCAATCTCGTTCCAGTCTGAAATCAGGCTGATGCCATTCTCAATAACAATCGGCATTGCGTCCGCCGGGTTGTTGCAGGGGTTGAACTCACCAACAGCACAAAAGTTATTTTGAGCCATTACAGTCTCACCATCGCAAAAAACATCATAGAAATAACGCAACCTCAATAACACATCAGCCACGGCCTTATTAATCTCAAAGTCTGATTTGTCACGATATTTGTTCATTGATTAACTCCAGTTCATCCTCAAGCCACCATGATGTCACTCCGTATTCATCTTCAACGGAATAAGGCAATGCAACATCCTTATCATCAATGGCGCAAATGGTCCCATTAACATCCCATAACTCAATATAAACTTTATCGCCTACCTTAAATTTCATCTCACCACCTCCGCACACACTAATTCAACATTCCGCACAGCCATTACCTGCACTGCGCGGCTCTCACATTCTTCGAGCGTATAAATATCATCAGTAACAGGCACAGCAGAGCCGTGCATTACCAGTAAATGGAAGCAATCAAAAAATGACATGAAATATGTCATCAAATGATTACGTATATAGTGAAAATTGATTTAAATCATGAATGGTATTCATACCTACATATTCGAGTGGAAAAAAGATAACAATTAACCATAATTATTTTATTGATGTCATACATATGAACATAAAATGATTAATTCACTTGAAAATTACAAAAAAACAAAGTCTGTAGCTCCGCTTTTTAAATTGGGCGCTTGCATTAAATCTATTTTTCACATTCTGATGGTGGTCATGATTATCATCATTATTTCGCCTATTGCTGTTGCCGTAATGGTCTGAGCCATGTACAAAATACGGCATACATATTATCCATCACCCCTCCTGAGTCTGCTTAAATTCACCAGCTGATTTTTTAATCCATATCTGCAAGGCTCTATATAACCTGTATTGCTCCTCTTGCGGCATTAAACCGTCATAGTGATGAGACTCAAGTGACTCGCCGATATGAAATAAAAAGTCCCCGCTTAAGCTTAAGATTATTACCTGAATATCTTCGTCTGTGATTTTCATATTCACCCCTGAATCCGCTTAAATTCGATGACCCAGCACCACGGGTTTTTATACCAGGCCTCTACACCGTAAATTGAACGCCATATCTCGCTATATGCGGATTTTGCATTCTGATGTGGCTGATTACCTCCTGGCGCATAAAAGCCTCTCAGCCAGTTGCCCTCATTACCATAGCGACCAGTAACAACGCCTTCCGCTATTGCATCTTCCTGTGATATTTCCTGCACCCGTTGCAACCAGACATCGACAATCTCAATTTCACCTTTGATATTGCTGCTTTTGTCTGCGAACGGGATTTTTTTATCAACCAAGCCATACGGAAAGTTTCGCTCTAAACTGTGCCCTGGTGCGACAGTAATGCGCTCGATGTCTTTACTCCAGCCCGCACCAAAAACCTCATAGAAGTTTCCGTTTAATATCGGCTGTGGCTCAATCAACCACCGCGTCTGCGTCTTTCTGCCGTCAATAACAGCGGCCAACATTTCGTCGCTGAATTTGATTCTGTCTTTCATATTCATTCCTCTGTTATCAGCATCCCTGTCGGTTAATGCAGTTATATTTCAACTGCACCTTCATCAGGATATTCAGTGCAATAAAAAATAGTCACATCCTTATCTTCACTATCAACATGGAAATCTGTTTGCAAAGTAAATTCAGTTTCCATGTCAATTCCAGGTGTTCTTACGGTCATTCCTGCAAAGTCAGCCATCATTCTTATCTGCTCTGCTGTCAGTGTAATTTCCATCATCACTCCTTATCTCAGCATCCCTGCATTACGCTTCATCCTGAAACCATTTTCTTTTTAATCAGATAGGTCAGATATCTCACCGCTCTGCGATAAAATTCAGGTCTGTCTTCTGATATGTAATATCCTGGATATCCAGTATCGGATTCGGGCTTTTCAAACGGGTATTTCATGAATACCCGCGCCTTTACCTCAGCCTTTATCGCAGCATCCTTGCTGAAATACCGGCGGTTTCTGGTAGGGGCGAAGTAAACCCGTACATTCATTTCCTGTATGCACATGATTGCTTCCTCTGGCTTACGCGTCATCCTGAAACGGTGGGGTTATGCACCAAGACTTTTAGCCAGCGAGACAGCCCTTTCCAGATTGCCTCGCGTGACCTTTTGTTTGTGCTGAATTTTGTTTGTGGTGGGGTAAAACAGAACCTTTCCGGCTGGTGTTGAAAAATGAATTGTTCCGCTTCCGTCCTGTGTAAACGGAATATCAATCCCTGATAACTTCCCTGTATTTTCTTTTAATCGCTGCTGCTTCCGTTCTTTGGCATCTTCACGCATTGCGCGGAATATATCGCCCATGTCACCCATGTTTTAATGTCCCTTCATATCGGCCTTATGGCTCTGGTACACGACATCTAACTTTTCCGTGTTTTCTGCATCACCAGTGAATTTATTTTTCAGCCACTGGTATGATTTTTCGAATTGCTCAGATTCCATTTCTCCTACTTTGGCGGTGAAGTCTGCAAGCATCATATTGTTCGTTGCCAGTCTGCTAACCCGGTATTCAACACGCTTTCCACGGGAGACTGTAAGCATCATGGATAACTCGCCGTCGATGTCGCTCATG
>NZ_JAODZS010000077.1:0-3288 GCF_029835375.1 Morganella sp. GD04133
TCTGATATCAATAAGCCCGGCATCGTATATGCCGGGCTTTTTTTATACGCGGTATCAATGATGGATTATGCGCCCGTTCAGCGGTTGTACCGGACGATTATTATCCTGGCCGAGTACCGTTCTGAACTGACTGATTTGTTCCGCAGACGCACTGACCGGCTTCTTCAAAACCAGCCACTGAACATCTTCAGTGCATGGTGGTGTGGTCAGTGAACCACTGAAACGGTAAACATCCTGTTTTCCCGGCAGCAATTTTTTAATATTGACCGGTGTATTCAGAACAGCAGTCTCCCCGGCCGCTGATGGCATGTGTTGCCAGGCATGAGCTAATTGCGGATTACTTTTCCCTTCTTCAAACATCAGCCCCAGAACAGCAAGGGCGCCGTCTTTATCCTGATAAACAAAGTGAGCTTCTAACGGAAACTGTTTACCGTTAATGGTATTTTCAGCCGGTGCATGAAAATGAAATTGTTGTAGTGTGTAAACATCACTGCCCAGTTTCAATAGATTTCCGCTCTCTGTATTAATCTGGATAGTATGACCGTTATTCATCAATTCCTGTTTCCCAGGAATAAAGGAAAATTCAGGTTTACCGGATACCTTTTTCAGAGAGCCCTCTATATTGACAGGTGATTGAGCCTTACCGGTTTCGCACAATAAAAACTCAGGGGAAAGTTTACCCCAGTTATCAGGATTGTCATGGCCCTGATAACTCCAGTGCGCATGATTTTCTGCGGCAATACATGAGAAGCTCATAATAAGCAGGGACGTAGGAAGTATTTTTCTTTTCATCTTTAATATATACACAGTGAGGTAATAAACGATATTGAATAATACCGACCAGAGGCATGTGTTTCTACTGATATAAATTAGTTTGCGTTTTTGTAAAAATGTTTTTTGTTTTTCTGTTTTGTATTTTAATTATTTCTGCTCTGCCCGTTCGGTATTTTATATCTGTAACTGAGTAAGTTGTGTTTTAATATTGCCCCGCGTATCAGAATGTTTCACTGATAAATATAACTATACGTTATTGGCTATTTTGTTAAACAGTCGATTAATGGCGGGATAAGGTTTCATTGTTGCTATTTTATT
The DNA here is from genome assembly GCF_029835375.1 of Morganella sp. GD04133. Classification (NCBI taxonomy): domain Bacteria; kingdom Pseudomonadati; phylum Pseudomonadota; class Gammaproteobacteria; order Enterobacterales; family Morganellaceae; genus Morganella; species Morganella sp. GD04133. The sequence continues at coordinate 1,093 of NZ_JAODZS010000077.1, forward strand.
GGGCTGTTGGTGAATCTTCATTTGGTAATTACCTGATAAGTCATATTTTTGTTTTTCAGGTGTACCCGGTGGTGTTGTATGTCACAAATAAATAACAATTTATTTTTTCGTTAAATCAGGAAGGTGATTTATGTTTGTTTATTGCTGAAAAATAAATATTCCGGGGGCAGAATGCTGAGCCGTTTTAAAATATCAACAAGCATGATGATTATCATCTGTTTGTTCTTTGCACTGCAGGTAACAACGGGTGCCTATCTTTTTAACTATGCGCTGACAGATAAAAAATTCAATGTTGAAATTGATAACGAAACAAAAAAAGCAATAGATTTGGATGAAACACGGGTTTACTTATTGAAAGCCCGATTATCTATCAATATGGCATCCAGAGTTTTTGATAGCGAAGATAAAAATGAGGTTAGCTTAAGGCTGAATAATGCTGTTGAAGAGCTGAAGAAAGCCAAGTCTTTTTGGGATGCATTTGCTGCCCGCGAGTCAGTCATTGATAATAAATATGATTTTGAAAAACTACAGGCCAGCTTTTATGCGTTTTACGATTTCAACGTGAAATCGTATGATTTGCTGAAGAATAACCAGGCCGATGAGTTCCTCAGAATGCCGGTAAACGGTGTCATGCGTGAGTTTGAAAAACTCCACGGGGAGTATCAGGGTTTATACAATGATTATTATGAAAGCAATATAAAGGCATCATCTGAGAAGTATGTCAAAACGATATGGTTACTTGTGGTGATATTTGCGGTTCTGCTGGTGTGCATCGCGATTATCTGGTCGGGTATCCGTAATATTATTATTACACCGTTAAACCGTATTGTTTCAGGTATTCAGTCTGTTGCCAAAGGTGATCTGGTCACGCCGGTGAATGTGACCGGCAGAAACGAAATGGGGATGCTGGGTGATGCATTACGTCATATGCAGCATGAACTGGCGGTCACCGTTGGTGATGTCCGTGATGGTGCTAATGCCATTTACAGCGGTGCCAGTGAGATCTCGGCCGGTAATAATGACCTCTCGTCACGGACCGAACAACAGGCTGCGTCTCTTGAAGAAACCGCCGCCAGTATGGAAGAGCTGACCGCAACCGTGCGCCAGAATGCTGATAATGCCCGTCAGGCCAGTCATCTGGCATTAACCGCCTCTGAGACCGCAGAGCGCGGCGGGAAAGTGGTGGATGATGTTGTGGATACCATGCGCGGCATCGGCGACAGCTCGAAGAAAATTGCCGATATCATCAGTGTGATCGACGGTATCGCCTTCCAGACCAATATTTTGGCGCTGAATGCCGCCGTGGAAGCTGCCCGTGCCGGTGAACAGGGACGCGGGTTTGCGGTTGTCGCCGGTGAGGTGCGTAACCTGGCCCAGCGCAGTGCGCAGGCTGCCCGGGAAATCAAAACCCTGATCGAAGATTCAGTCGGCAGAGTCGATACCGGTGCGGTACTGGTCGAGCGTGCCGGTGAGACGATGAATGAAATTGTCAGCGCCGTCACCCGCGTCACCGATATTATGAGTGAGATAGCGTCCGCCTCGGATGAGCAGAGCCGCGGAATTGATCAGATTGGTGTGGCAGTAACAGAAATGGACAAAGTCACCCAGCAGAATGCCGCGTTAGTCGAGCAATCGGCAGCGGCAGCCGCATCGCTTGCAGAGCAGGCCAGCAGACTGACGCAGTCCGTAGCCGTGTTCCATATCCGCGCCGGTGAACACAGCAGCGGTGTGAAAACGAGTAAAACAGCGCCGGCACAACAGCCGGTATCCAAAACATCTCCGGTTGATAGCGGGGATGACTGGGAAACCTTTTAATAATCCCGGTGCCCTGCCAGCCGGGGCAGCAGTAAAAAATAATGTCGATATAATAATTTTACCCCCTGTTTGCCCATCTGCGATGGGCTTTTTTTTTGATTAATAAAAAAGTCTGATTGTGCGTGTTTTATTAAATGATGGATTAATGACACTCGTACGGTTAATCCGCTTAAATGCCGTCATTTTCGTTATCTTTTTTTATGATGGTGATTGTGCGGAAATAAATAACAATAATAACCCCTGATGGTTGCATATTACGGCGATCCCGGATTATCCCGGTGTCAGCGGATAAAAACAGGTTTCTTTCGCTATTTGTTTATCCCCCTCTTTAGTTTTTTTTTCCGTATACCGATATTTTAGATGTAGCGCAATAACACGTAT
>NZ_JAODZS010000078.1:0-3161 GCF_029835375.1 Morganella sp. GD04133
AATAATAACCTGGCGGTTCCCTACTCTCACATGGGGAGACCCCACACTACCATCGGCGCTACGGCGTTTCACTTCTGAGTTCGGCATGGGGTCAGGTGGGACCACCGCGCTACGGCCGCCAGGCAAATTCGTTAATCCAAAACAAGCTTTATGATAAAGAGGAGTAGTCTCTCTCTTCATCATCTGAAAAATTGGTTTATGTTGTCTCTCAACTCAAAACACCTTCGGTGTTGTCAGGTTAAGCCTCTCGGTTCATTAGTACTGGTTAGCTCAATACATCGCTGCACTTACACACCCAGCCTATCAACGTCTTAGTCTCAAACGTTCCTTCAGGACCCTTAAAGGGTCAGGGAAGACTCATCTCGAGGCAAGTTTCCCGCTTAGATGCTTTCAGCGGTTATCTCTTCCGCACTTAGCTACCGGGCAATGCAATTGGCATCACAACCCGTACACCAGTGGTGCGTTCACTCCGGTCCTCTCGTACTAGGAGCAACCCCTCTCAATCTTCCAGCGCCCACGGCAGATAGGGACCGAACTGTCTCACGACGTTCTAAACCCAGCTCGCGTACCACTTTAAATGGCGAACAGCCATACCCTTGGGACCTACTTCAGCCCCAGGATGTGATGAGCCGACATCGAGGTGCCAAACACCGCCGTCGATATGAACTCTTGGGCGGTATCAGCCTGTTATCCCCGGAGTACCTTTTATCCGTTGAGCGATGGCCCTTCCATTCAGAACCACCGGATCACTAAGACCTACTTTCGTACCTGCTCGAGCCGTCACTCTCGCAGTCAAGCTGGCTTATGCCTTTGCACTAACCGCATGATGTCCGACCATGCTTAGCCAACCTTCGTGCTCCTCCGTTACTCTTTGGGAGGAGACCGCCCCAGTCAAACTACCCACCAGACACGGTCCCCGACCCGGATTACGGGTCTGGGTTAGAACATCAAACGTTAAAGGGTGGTATTTCAAGGATGGCTCCGTGCAGACTGGCGTCCACACTTCGTTGCCTCCCACCTATCCTACACATCAAGGCTCAATGTTCAGTGTCAAGCTATAGTAAAGGTTCACGGGGTCTTTCCGTCTTGCCGCGGGTACACTGCATCTTCACAGCGAGTTCAATTTCACTGAGTCTCGGGTGGAGACAGCCTGGCCATCATTACGCCATTCGTGCAGGTCGGAACTTACCCGACAAGGAATTTCGCTACCTTAGGACCGTTATAGTTACGGCCGCCGTTTACCGGGGCTTCGATCAGAAGCTTCGCTTGCGCTAACCTCATCAATTAACCTTCCGGCACCGGGCAGGCGTCACACCGTATACGTCCACTTTCGTGTTTGCACAGTGCTGTGTTTTTAATAAACAGTTGCAGCCAGCTGGTATCTGCGGCTGGCTTCAGCTCCGTCCGCAAGGGACTTCACCTAGTGCCAGCGTGCCTTCTCCCGAAGTTACGGCACCATTTTGCCTAGTTCCTTCACCCGAGTTCTCTCAAGCGCCTGAGTATTCTCTACCTGACCACCTGTGTCGGTTTGGGGTACGATTAATGGTAACCTGGAGCTTAGAGGCTTTTCCCGGAAGCAGAGCATCAATCACTTCACCACCGTAGTGGCTCGTCGTCACGCCTCAGTGTTAACAACCGACCGGATTTGCCTGGTCAGTCCACCTGCACGCTTAAACCGGGACAACCGTCGCCCGGATGATTTAGCTTTCTCCGTCCCCCCTTCGCAGTTACCACCAGTACGGGAATATTAACCCGTTGCCCATCGACTACGCTTTTCAGCCTCGCCTTAGGGGTCGACTCACCCTGCCCCGATTAACGTTGGACAGGAACCCTTGGTCTTCCGGCGTGCGGGTTTTTCACCCGCATTATCGTTACTTATGTCAGCATTCGCACTTCTGATACCTCCAGCAACCCTCACAGGTCACCTTCACAGGCTTACAGAACGCTCCCCTACCCAACAATATTTACATATCGCTGCCGCGGCTTCGGTGCATAATTTAGCCCCGTTACATCTTCCGCGCAGGCCGACTCGACCAGTGAGCTATTACGCTTTCTTTAAATGATGGCTGCTTCTAAGCCAACATCCTGGCTGTCTGAGCCTTCCCACTTCGTTTCCCACTTAATTATGACTTTGGGACCTTAGCCGGCGGTCTGGGTTGTTTCCCTCTTCACGACGAACGTTAGCACCCGCCGTGTGTCTCCCGTGATAACATTCTCCGGTATTCGCAGTTTGCATCGGGTTGGTAAGTCGGGATGACCCCCTAGCCGAAACAGTGCTCTACCCCCGGAGATGAATTCACGAGGCGCTACCTAAATAGCTTTCGGGGAGAACCAGCTATCTCCCGGTTTGATTGGCCTTTCACCCCCAGCCACAAGTCATCCGCTAATTTTTCAACATTAGTCGGTTCGGTCCTCCAGTTAGTGTTACCCAACCTTCAACCTGCCCATGGCTAGATCACCGGGTTTCGGGTCTATACCCTGCAACTAAGACGCCCAGTTAAGACTCGGTTTCCCTGCGGCTCCCCTATTCGGTTAACCTTGCTACAGAATATAAGTCGCTGACCCATTATACAAAAGGTACGCAGTCACACCCCAAAGGGTGCTCCCACTGCTTGTACGTACACGGTTTCAGGTTCTTTTTCACTCCCCTCGCCGGGGTTCTTTTCGCCTTTCCCTCACGGTACTGGTTCACTATCGGTCAGTCAGGAGTATTTAGCCTTGGAGGATGGTCCCCCCATATTCAGACAGGATAACACGTGTCCCGCCTTACTCATCGAACTCACACTACCAACACCTTCGGATACAGGGCTATCACCTGCTGCGGCCAGCCTTTCCAGACTGTTCTCCTGATGCTGATAGTGATTAAGGTTCTGGGCTGCTCCCCGTTCGCTCGCCGCTACTGGGGGAATCTCGTTTGATTTCTTTTCCTCGGGGTACTTAGATGTTTCAGTTCTCCCGGTTCGCTTCATTACCCTATGTATTCAGGTAATGATAGTGCAACGAATTGCACTGGGTTTCCCCATTCGGAAATCGCCGGTTATAACGGTTCATATCACCTTACCGGCGCTTATCGCAGATTAGCACGTCCTTCATCGCCTCTGACTGCCTAGGCATCCACCGTGTACGCTTATTCGCTTAACCTCACAACCCGAAAGTGTCTT
>NZ_JAODZS010000079.1:0-3125 GCF_029835375.1 Morganella sp. GD04133
GCTTCCATTCCGCCGTATTTGGCTTTCCAGTTGTAGTAGCTGGCTTCGGATATACCGGCTTCACGGCAGATATCTTTGACTGTCCGTCCAGCTTCGACGGATTTCAGAACGGCGATAATCTGATGTTCAGTAAATCGGGCTTTGCGCATAGCGATCTCCTCAGAATACATATCAGTATGGATGAAGATCTCTGAAAGTGAATGGGACTTTTTTCCGGGATACTTACAGAGGTGAAGGATAATGTACTTTCAGCAAGTAATTCATTAATGCAATCTTTAGCTCTAGATATTAGATCATCTTCATCATTAAGACTATAATATTCAGAGAAATCATTATTTTCAGAAATAAATTCATGCACGCTATTTTGCCAATAGTCTAATAGCAAATCACGAATTTTATCGGATAGCGCTATCTCTCCTATGGTATTGGATATTTGAGCTAGTATATTTAATTCATCATGGATTAAATCAGCACCATTTAATAGTAAAGATGACTCCACATAATGTTTAATATTAACACAACCAATCCAATCTGGAATATTTAAAGAAGCCCAGCTGACAATCTCGAGCACTTTGAAATTATTACCAGCATAGAATCTTTCAAATTCAAAATACTCTGTCTTTATAACTTTCGCTGATTTTATTTTTTCAGTCAATGGTACTTTATTACTGGAGACAACAATGCGTATAAATTCTAATATATAATCTTCATCTTTATAAGTTTCAATTCTACCCAAAAACAATCTTTATATCTTTGAGGAAGGTTACTGAATCATATATGGTTATAGAGTATTTTTGCCTTATCCAATAAATCTAGATTTTTAACTTCAACTTCATACTCATGCTTTTCAGTATTACCTATGTGAAATAATTCACTCGATGACTTCCCTTGATTTAATATAGTTGTTCGATAAGTAAGAATTAATTTTTTATCTGTATCATTTCTAATTCTATTAATGAACCTTACGATTTTCGAGTCCTCTTTATTTCTTAAGGCATTTAAATAATTCCTTCCAAGAAAATCATCATATAAAAATAGTTGTTTTTTATTTGGCAATATAACTCTTTCACCTTCCTCAATGTCATTTTCTATATAAATTAATTCGTATTCTTCAAGAATATAGTGAAGACATAATTGCTCGGCTAAAGTTGTTTTTCCTACTCCTGGTGCTCCAGTAATAATTAAGGTGTTAATTATATCAAGTTTGTTTTTTGCGATATTGAAGTCGTGTGTTTGTACATAATTATCAACATTGCTTTTGATTTGCTGAATAATATGATTACTTTTTCCAATTACATCATTATGAAGTAACGAAAATAGCACCTCTATACTATTAAGCCATAGCTTATAATATTTTCTTTCAATATCTTTATTTTGGGATAGTTTATGTGTGATGTCATCTAATGATAATATATCATCACTTCTTAAATACTGACTTCCAAATATTTCTATAATTTCATCTTTTCTTATATTTGTTAACCCTTGACATATTGCTAATATGTACCGTGAAGGATTCAGAGTTGTAACTTTTGGTGCTTCTAACTTTAGACTATTAATTAATGAAGAATAACTTGATTTTACATAATGTTTACTTTGTATAATAACATTACTAGAGCCTATTGACGCGAGTTTCTGTTTTTGCAAAAGTATTTGTGTCATGATTGCGGTAAACCCCAACCCTATTCTACCGCAATCGCTCAGAACCGTTTTGTAACATAGCGTCAAACATTATGCGAATCATGGTATGAGATAACGAAATCCAGCTCTCCGGCTGGCTAATCATGTTGGTTCCTTTATCCCTGATAACGGCTTTTTGTCTCTGCTCATCCAACAACTGATCACCGCGGGCTTTCTTTATCCATCCACGTTCCTTTTTTTATTGACCCCAAACAAAAATATGACAGTGCATTACTTCTATAATTACCGCTTATTTACTCTCATATAGATGTGGTCACATGGTTAACAAACTGAATCTTAACTGGCCTGAATTTTTAGAAAAATACTGGCAGAAAAAACCCGTTGTACTGAAAAATGCATTTCCTGATTTTGCCGACCCTATCACGCCGGATGAACTGGCCGGTCTGGCCATGGAGCCGGAAGTTGACAGCCGCCTGGTCAGCTTTATTGATAACAAATGGGAAGCGAGTCACGGCCCGTTTGAGGACTACAGCCAATTAGGCGAAAAAGGATGGTCACTGCTGGTACAGGCTGTCAACCATTGGCATATGCCTGCCGCAGAACTGGTGAAACCGTTCCGGGTGCTGCCTGAGTGGCGTCTTGATGACCTGATGATTTCTTACTCAGTGCCCGGCGGTGGTGTCGGACCACATATTGATAACTATGATGTTTTCATTATCCAGGGCATGGGTCGCCGCCGCTGGCGTGTGGGTGACGCCCTTCCCATGCGTCAGTTCTGCGCTCACCCGGCATTACTGCATGTCGACCCGTTTGAGCCGATTATTGATGTGGAAATGGCACCGGGCGATATTCTGTATATTCCGCCGGGATTCCCTCACGATGGTTTCACCTTCGAAGATACCATGAACTATTCTGTCGGCTTCCGCGGACCGACCGGCCGTGATCTGCTGAGCAGCTTTGCAGACTACGCACTGGAACAGGATCTGGGTGGCGTCAATTATGGTGATCCGGACCTGACAGTACGTGAAAACTCAGGCTTAATGGAATCTTATGAGGTTGAGCGCCTGCGTGCCATGATGATTGAAATGATCAACAAGCCCGGTGATTTTGAGCAGTGGTTAGGCCGTTTTGCAACGACCCCGCGCCATGAGCTGGATATCGCACCTCCGGAACCACCGTATCAGCCGGAAGACGTGCTGAACGCTCTGAATGCTGGTGAAAAACTGATACGGCTGAGCGGACTGCGTGTTCTGCGTATCGGGGAACATTTCTTCGTTAATACCGAAGGCTGGATGACCACTGAAATTAAAGGTGCGGATACATTGTGCCGGTTAACCGAAGTCGGCGTGAATGAACTCGGTGAAGCACTGAAGAACCCGGGTTTTGTTGCGGAATTAACCGAATTTATCAATCAGGGATATTGGTATTTCGAGGAATAAGTCACATCTACCGGACAAGATAAAACACCTGCTGATGGGTGTTTTATC
>NZ_JAODZS010000008.1:0-128658 GCF_029835375.1 Morganella sp. GD04133
TTCAGCGGTTTTTTTATTTTGGGTGTTTTAATACAGCGGAGAGGGTTCAATTTCCAGTTGCCCGACAACACCTTTGTCGGCCTGTTCAAGGAACTGGCTGTAATAGAAGAACGGGAAATGAGAATACGACGGCTGCATCATCTGCACCAGTAATTCACTGCGTCCGTCAATCCAGACAGTGTCTTTCCAGCCGTAATCCTGCGGCTGCGGTGACTGACCGTTATGGCTGATCACCTTAAAACGCACACCGCTGATATGGAACGGCTGCGGGGTATCGGTTGTGACAGCCCAGCGCTCCCAGTTACCCTGCTGTGTGCGGATATCGGTACGGCTCATGTCCCACATCGCGCCGTTAATTGCCGGCGGTGATAAACTGAGTGACACATCGCGGTTACGGACACCGGTCGTGATTTGTGTCGGATCCTGAATCAGGGTGGCCGGTAAATTATCCGTTACCAGCGAAATCAGGCCGGTTGCGCGGATAGTCAGCACGTTGGTATTCACCAGCGTATTTGAAGTCTCAAACAGACTTTTAAAACGCTCTGTCAGCGTGGCGGATTCCCCCGCGGTGATAGTCAGTGTTTCCGTTTTTGACATATCGATCAGCACTTCGCGCCGTTCGCCCGGCGACAGGGACAGCACCTCAACCGCCACCGGTGATGGCAGCAGGCCCTGATCGGAAGCGATCATATAGAACGGACGACCGTCACTGAGTTTCAGTTCAAAGCGCCGGGCGTTTGCGGCATTGACCATGCGCAGCCGGATCCAGCCTTTTGACACTTCCAGATACGGATCTTCCGCACCGTTGACGATCAGCCGGTCACCGATAAACATACCGTTATCTTCCGTGCGGTACTCCGGCGACCCGAAGGAATCCAGACGCTTATCCTGAATGATCAGCGGGAAATCATTGACGCCGTACTCTTTCGGCAGCGGCAGATTACGGCTTTCCTCATCATCCACAATCCACATGCCGGCAAGCCCGTGATAAACGTGCGGTGCCATCCGGTTCGGAGTATTGGCATGATACCAGCAGGTTGCAGCCGGCTGGCGCACCGGGATCACCGGCGACCAGTCTGTATTTGGTGAAATCAGGCGTGCGGCCCCTCCGGCAACCGTTCCCGGTACCAGCAGCCCGCTGACATTGACGGCAACCGGCTCAGACAGACGGTTGCTGTAAATCATTTTGATATCATCGCCATTACGGACACGCACAGTCGGCCCGAGATAACGGCCGTTAAAACCCCAGACACTGGCCTGATTTTTACCGTTAAATGACCAGTGAGTGCGCTGCATCGTCAGAAATAACGGCTGTCCGTTGCGGCTTTCCAGCAATGGCGGAACCGGTAACGGCTGACTGCCGCCCTCATCTGCCGCGCGGACAGACAGAGGCAGTGAACCTAAACACACCGCTAAGCCGGATGCTTGAATAAACCGGCGCCGACTCAGTGTCATAGCATCTCCGAAAAAAACGTTTCCATGATTTTTATGATTTGTACCGAACACCCGTATGCCGGTGAGCAGACAGAGACATCCGTGTTATCTTTTCATGAAGGGCATACGCTTAACAACGGAGTGTTAAGCGTATGATATAGCGGATGAAGAGCAATTCCTAAACTTATCTATGATAAGTTGCAAAATAATAAGACTGCTATTGTGTAACGGGCGTGACAGTCACGGAAATTAAGCGTCTTTACGGCCCTTTTGTTTTTCCATTTCAATCACTTCCTTATCCAGCTCCGCGATACGTTTGATCATCATCTGACGGCAGTCTTCGGCCAGTTCACGCACCTGCTCACGGCTGTATTTTGAGGTATCAACCGGCGGCAGCATATCCACAATCACCACACCGTTATTCCAGCGGTTCAGTTTGATGCGTCCCTGAGTGGTGGATACACACACCGGCACTACCGGCACACCGGCTGCCATTGCTGCATGGAAAGCACCGGTTTTAAACGGCAGCATACCGCGACCGCGGCTGCGTGTGCCTTCCGGGAACATCCAGACAGAGATATTACGCTTTTTGATCTGCTCCGCCACCTGGGTAATGGTGTTATGGGCTTTGCTGCGGTTGCTCCGGTCGATCAGGATATTCCCCGAAATCCAGTACAGCTGCCCGAAAAACGGGATCCAAATCAGGCTGCGCTTTCCGACAGTCACCGTGCGCGGCTGCACCGCATTCGACATGGTGATCATGTCATAGTTGTTCTGATGGTTACCCACATACACACAGGAACCGTAGTGTTTGGCTTCTTCCGGAATGCGGTACACCATTTTGATGCCGAAAACATAAGAAAGCTTGCCGTACATGCGCCCGAAGGTCATCACATGCTTCGGGTTACGCGGGCTGGTCAGGCAGATCAGGATACCGGCCAGGCTGCCGACAATACAATAAATAATAACGATGATAATACGTAAAATGGCTAACATGCGTCCCCCGCAAAATGGCCTTTTAAGAAAAGCGGGGCAATCATTGCCCCGTGAATAGTATCGCTGTTAATACCGGATATTACGCCTTCGGCTCCGGTTCAGAAATATCAATCCGTTCGATCTTCTTCTGCATGCCGCGCGGCAGCGCCGTACCGCGGCGTCCGCGCTCAGCACGGAATTTTTGCAGCTCTTCCGGACGCAGCGTCAGTTTACGCTTGCCGAAATGCAGTGTCACACTGGCATCCGGGCGGATCACAAACAGATGTGCCAGGCCGTCTTCCCCGGCCGCCGCCGCCGCAGAGGTAATGGAGATAATCTTATTCCCCTTCCCTTTTGACAACTGCGGCAGGTCACCGACAGGGAACAGCAGCATCCGCCCTTCCTGCGATACTGCCAGCAGGAGATCGTTCTCCTCATCATTCACCTCAATCGGTGTCATGACTTTTGCGTTATCCGGCAGCGTGATCAGCACTTTCCCGGCTTTGTTTTTCGCGACCAGGTCACTGAAGGTACAGATAAAGCCGTAACCGGCATCCGAGGCCATCAGGTACTTCTGATTTTCATCATTCATCAGCACCTGTTCAAACACAGCTCCCGGCGGCGGTGTCAGCTTGCCGGTCAGCGGCTCGCCCTGACCACGCGCCCCCGGCAGTTCCAGCGGATCGAGCGAGTAACTGCGCCCGGTGGAATCAAGGAATACCACCGGCTGATTACTTTTACCCCGTGCCGCACCGAGGAACGCATCACCCGCTTTGTAGTTCATACCGGACGGGTCGATATCATGGCCTTTGGCGCTGCGCACCCAGCCCATCTGTGACAGCACAACGGTCAGCGGCTCGGACGGCAGAATGTCATGGTCGCTCATGGCTTTCGCCTCTTCGCGCTCATTGAGCGGGGAGCGGCGATCGTCACCGTACTGTCTGGCGTCTTCCTCAAGCTCTTTTTTCAGCAGCGTGTTCATACGACGCTCAGAGCCGAGGATTGCCTGTAATTTATCACGCTCTTTCGCCAGCTCATCCTGCTCGCCGCGGATTTTCATCTCTTCGAGTTTGGCTAAATGGCGTAATTTCAGTTCGAGGATGGCTTCCGCCTGAGTATCGCTCAGCCCGAAGCGATCCATCAGAACCGGTTTCGGCTCATCTTCCGAACGGATGATGTCAATCACTTCATCAATGTTGAGATACGCGAGCAGCAAACCATCGAGAATATGCAGACGGCGCAGCACTTTTTCCAGCCGGTGATTCAGGCGGCGGCGCACCGTTTCGCGGCGGTAAACCAGCCACTCATTAAGGATCTCAACCAGCCCTTTAACCGCAGGACGTCCGTCCAGGCCGATCATATTCAGGTTGATGCGGTAGCTTCTTTCCAGATCCGTGGTCGCAAACAGGTGAGTCATCACCTGATCAAGATCGATCCGGTTACTGCGCGGTACAACCACCAGACGGGTCGGGTTTTCGTGATCCGACTCATCGCGCAGATCTTCCACCATCGGCAGTTTTTTCGCCCGCATCTGTGCCGCTATCTGCTCCAGCACTTTCGCGCCGGAAACCTGGTGCGGCAATGCGGTGATCACCGCATTACCGTCCTCAATTGTCCACACGGCGCGCATACGCACAGAGCCGCGACCGGATTTGTAGATCTTACGGATATCTTCCGGCCCGGTGATGATTTCCGCTTCTGTCGGATAATCCGGGCCCGGGATAAACGCCATCACCTTTTCGAGGGACAGAGACGGCTTGTCGATCAGCGCCAGCAGGGCACCGGTTACTTCACGGGCGTTGTGCGGCGGAATATCCGTTGCCATACCGACTGCGATCCCGGTGGTACCGTTAAGCAGAATGTTCGGCAGGCGCGCCGGTAACATTTTCGGCTCCTGCATCGTGCCGTCAAAGTTCGGCACCCAGTCTGCGGTGCCGTGTCCCAGTTCACTGAGCAGCACTTCCGCATATTTTGACAGGCGCGATTCGGTATAACGCATGGCGGCGAAGGATTTCGGATCATCCGGTGCCCCCCAGTTCCCCTGTCCGTCCACCAGCGGGTAGCGGTAAGAGAACGGCTGCGCCATCAGTACCATCGCCTCATAACAGGCGCTGTCGCCGTGCGGATGGTATTTACCCAGCACGTCACCGACAGTACGGGCGGATTTTTTGTATTTGGCGGAGTTGCTTAACCCCAGTTCAGACATGGCATACACGATACGCCGCTGAACCGGTTTTAACCCGTCGCCGATAAAAGGGAGTGCCCTGTCCATGATGACGTACATGGAATAGTTGAGGTAGGCATTCTCTGTAAAATTATGCAGCGCCTGGCGCTCCACACCGTCATGAGTTATTTCACTCATTCACTCTGTTCCTCTGACCTTTTGTGCCGTCACGGGGTGACATCACACATCCAATTCCACCCGATCACCCTTTTCCTGCAACCAGTTACGGCGGTCTTCCGCTCGTTTCTTGCCGAGGAGCATATCCATCACCGACATCGTTTCCTGATAGTTTTCCTCACTGATAGTGAGCTGTACCAGACGCCGGGTATTCGGATCCAGGGTCGTTTCACGCAACTGACTGGGATTCATTTCCCCCAGCCCTTTAAAACGCTGCACATTCGGTTTGCCGCGCTTGCGGCTTAATTTATCCAGAATCGCATTTTTCTCGTTTTCATCGAGGGCGTAATGCACCTCTTTGCCGAGGTCGATACGATAGAGCGGCGGCATAGCCATATAGACATGACCGGCTTTCACCAGCGCCGGGAAGTGACGCACAAACAGCGCGCACAGCAGGGTGGCGATATGCAGCCCGTCCGAGTCTGCATCCGCGAGGATACAGATTTTGCCGTAACGGAGGGTGCTTAAATCGTCACTGTCCGGATCGATACCGATAGCCACGGAAATATCATGCACTTCCTGAGACGCCAGCACTTCATCAGACGACACTTCCCAGGTATTCAGTATCTTCCCGCGCAGCGGCATGATGGCCTGGAATTCGCGGTCACGTGCCTGTTTGGCCGAGCCGCCCGCCGAGTCCCCTTCCACCAGAAACAGTTCGGTCTGATTCAGATCCTGGGATGAACAGTCCGCCAGTTTTCCCGGCAGTGCCGGGCCTGACGTCAGTTTTTTGCGCACCACTTTTTTCGCGGCCCGCAGACGGCGCTGGGCGCTGGCAATCGCCATTTCCGCCAGCTGTTCCGCAGCCTGCACATTCTGGTTGAGCCACAGACTGAAGGCATCCTTCACCACGCCGCTGACAAATGCCGCGCACTGACGTGATGACAGACGTTCTTTGGTCTGACCGGCAAACTGCGGATCCTGCATCTTCACGGAAAGCACATACGTACAGCGCTCCCAGATGTCGTCAGCGGATAACTTCACGCCGCGCGGCAGAATATTACGGAATTCGCAGAACTCGCGGATGCCGTCAAGCAGCCCCTGACGCAGGCCATTGGCATGAGTACCGCCCAGCGGGGTCGGGATCAGGTTGACGTAGCTTTCGGTCAGCAGTTCGCCGCCTTCCGGCAGCCACAGCAGCGCCCAGTCCACCTCTTCATTGTCCCCGGCATGTTTGCCGGTAAACGCCGCTTCCGGCAGGGTCACCAGGCCGTTGACGTTTTCCATCAGGTAATCGGTCAGACCATCCTGATAGCACCAGCGCTGTTCAGTCTCGTTCACATTATCTTTGAAAAGGATCTCAACCCCCGGGCACAACACCGCTTTGGCTTTCAGCAGATGCACCAGCCGGGAAACAGAGAAGCGCGGACTGTCAAAAAACTGCTCATCCGGCCAGAAATGCACACTGGTACCGGTGTTGCGTTTGCCGCACTGCCCGATGACAGCCAGTTCACTGACTTTGTCACCATTTTCAAAGGCAATCTGATAAACCTGTCCGTCACGGCGGACAGTCACTTCGGTGCGTTTTGACAACGCATTGACCACGGAAATACCTACCCCGTGAAGGCCACCGGAAAACTGATAGTTTTTATTGGAGAACTTCCCTCCGGCATGCAGGCGGGTCATGATCAGTTCGACCGCAGAGACTTTTTCTTCCGGGTGCATATCCACCGGCATCCCGCGCCCGTTGTCAATCACTTCAACAGACTGATCTTTATGCAAAATGACTTCGACAGATTTAGCGTGACCGGCTAAAGCTTCATCGACGCTGTTGTCGATAACTTCCTGAGCAAGGTGATTCGGCCGCATCGTGTCCGTGTACATACCCGGACGGCGGCGGACAGGCTCCAAACCACTGAGGACTTCAATATCCTCTGCGTTATAAGATGATTGCGTCATGTTGGATTATCGGTTTTTCGCTAAAAAATAAACAAAATACGTGAATGATACTGGCGATAATACCAGTCCCGGATAAATTTAAATACGATTTTTCATTAATGGCCGAGGCCGAGGAACTCAATTATCTGCGGAAAATAGCGCTGAAATCCGGTAAATGCGTGGTTTCCGCCGGATTCAATCGTCTGTTTGCATGCCACCAGATGGGTGACCGCCTGACGGTAATCCAGCACTTCATCACCGGTCTGCTGCAATAACCAGATCAAATCCGGTGATTCAACGGGATCGGTAAAGATCGCCCGTAAATCCTGCATATGGTGCGGTTCGAGGGTATAACGCTCGCCGGTATAGGGGTTTTCATTCTCCCCGAGGTAGTCCTGAAGTAAATCAAACGGATACACCGCCGGATTGACCACCACCGCAGGGACATCAAACGCCTGTGACAGCCAGAGGGCAAAATACCCGCCCAGCGACGACCCGACAATGCCGGTATTCTCACCGGCCAGCGAGTTCATCAGATCTTCCAGAAACAGTGCGGCGTCATCCGGATAGCAGGGGATCTGCGGCTGTAACATCCGGATCGCCGGATGGTGCTCTGCCAGCCACGCTTTCAGCATCGTCCCTTTTTCTGACAGCGGGGAACTGTTGAAGCCGTGCAGATAAAGGAGCGTTGCCATCAGTAACCGTCCGAACCCAGGTCGGGGCTGAATTCAT
The DNA here is from genome assembly GCF_029835375.1 of Morganella sp. GD04133. Classification (NCBI taxonomy): domain Bacteria; kingdom Pseudomonadati; phylum Pseudomonadota; class Gammaproteobacteria; order Enterobacterales; family Morganellaceae; genus Morganella; species Morganella sp. GD04133. The sequence continues at coordinate 7,421 of NZ_JAODZS010000008.1, forward strand.
CCGTATCGAGCCGGAACAGCTGTGTCGTCAGCGACGGACTATCACCGGTGGTCAGTTCCAGATAACGCCAGCCCGGCGCGGCGGTATCCAGCGTAAAATTAGTACAGTGCGGTTTAAACTGGACACAGGTTGATGGCGTGGCCAGCATACGGATGCCATTCCACATCACATCCATATCCTGGTGAATATGTCCGCACAAAATGCCTTCAATATTCTGATAACGGGTCAGAACCTCCGCCAGCATATGGGAGTTGCGCAGACTGTGCTGATCAAGCCAGGTACAGCCGGATGCCAGCGGATGGTGATGCAGCATCACAACGGTATGGCGGTCAGGCTGCTGCGCCAGGCAGTTATCCAGCCAGATAAGCTGGTCATCACTCAGTTCGCCGTGCGGCACGCCCTGAACCTGGCTGTCGAGCAGCAGGATCTGCCACTGCTCCCCGATCAGCACCTGCTTGGAGGAGGAGATACCGGCGGCGGCCAGTTCCTGTGCCATCGACGGCTGATAATCGTGATTCCCCGGCAGCCAGACACACGGCGCCGGTAAACGGGCAATACCGTCCGTAAACCGCTGATAGGCCCGGGTGCTCTGGTCCTGAACCAGATCACCGGTGGCCACAATCAGGTCAGCCGGTAACTGCTGTTTTACGATAGCATCCAGCACGGCGTGGTAACTGTGCAGAGTATTAATGCCCAGCAGCGTGTCTGTTTCACCGGCAAAAAGATGCGTATCGGTAATCTGTAAAATTCGGACCGCAGCGCCGTCAGCCACGGGCAAGTGCAACGGGGTTTCCAATCGATGTCCTTGTTATTTTAATAACTAACATATAATGATAACGTGTTTCGGCGAAGAAGATCTGCAATCCCGCACACAATTCCCCGGTTGCGTATAAAAAAATCCGGATTATTTATCCCGCCATGTTGTGCGTATACGTTCATAGTGCAGTGTAAGCCACTGAATTGCAATGACAGTTGCTGCGTTGTCGATCACACCTTTTTCAACCCATTCATACGCCTGCTCACGGCTGACCACATGAACACGGATGTCTTCATTCTCCTGCGCCAGCCCGTGAACCCCGCCTGCCGCCGCGGTATCCGCCTCGCCGATATACACATACATCCGCTCGGATGTCCCGCCCGGGCTTGAAAGATAGCTCAGTGCGAAGGTGCAGCGGCCGATTTTCAGCCCCGCTTCCTCTTCCGCCTCACGCCGCACCACATCTTCAGCGGATTCCCCGCTTTTATCGATCATCCCGGCCACCGCTTCCAGCAGCCAGGGGGTCTGACTGCTTTCAATGGCGGGCAGACGAATCTGTTCAATCAGTACAACTTCATCACGAACCGGGTCATACGGCAAAATAACGCCGGCATTTCCCCGTTCGAATACTTCGCGGCGGATTTCCGGGCTCCAGCCGCCCTCAAATAACCGGTGACGGAAACGGTATTCATTAATCTTAAAAAATCCTGAAAACAGGGTTTTCTGACTGATTATCTCCACGTCATCGCTGCTGAACGCAAAAGGCAATCCGGATGTGCGTTTCATACTATTTTCTCCGCCAATATATCAATTATCAGTGATAATGACCTTTTTCCTCTGCTGAGATAAAGAAATTTTCATCCCGTTGAGGTAAAGTTAAGCTAATTTAACCCGGAAGGCACAAACGGCTACCTTTATTAGCGAGCGGACTCTGCTAGAATTAAAGCCATTTGGTGCTTCCCGTGAGGCAACTGACAGATTAGCGCTGTGCAAAAAGGAATCCTAATGAAGAAACTGCTTTCTCTTCTCATTGCTGTGAGTGTGGCAGGTTTCAGCTCTGTCACCCAGGCTGAAGACCTCCTGCAGGTTTATCAAAAAGCGAAAGAGACCAACCCGACCCTCCGTCAGACTCAGGCTGAACGTAACCAGGCGTTTGAAAAAATTAACGAAGCCCGCAGTCCGTTACTGCCGCAGTTAGGTTTAAGCGGGGGTTATAATTATAACAGTGGTTACCGTGATAACAGTAATCAACGTAATAATGCACTGAATGCACAGCTGGGACTGACTCAGACGATTTTTGATATGAGCAAATGGCGTCAGCTGAACCTGCAGGAACAAACTGCCGGGATCAGTGACATCACATTCCAGAGCGCACAACAGCAGCTGATTGTCGATACCGCCGTTGCTTACTTTAATGTTCTGCGCGCGCTGGATACCCTGTCCTTCGTACAGGCACAGAAAGAAGCCGTCTACCGTCAGCTGGATCAGACCACTCAGCGTTTCAATGTTGGCCTGGTCGCCATTACTGACGTACAGAACGCCCGTGCTAACTACGACAGTGTTCTGGCTCAGGAAGTGGCAGGCCGTAACGATGTCGAAAACGCCATTGAAGTGCTGCGTCAGGTGAGCGGTATTTATTACAGCGAATTAGCCTCTCTGGATGTTAACCGCTTTAAAACCAATGCCCCGGATGCCATCGAAGCCCTGCTGAAAGAAGCACAGGAACGTAACCTGAATCTGCTGAGCGCCACACTGAGCCGTAATCTGGCGAAAGAGCAAATCAGCCTGGCAGAATCCGGTCACTATCCGACGGTAGGTCTGACTGCCAGTACCGGGGTTACCAACACAGACTACAGCGGCAGCGGCTACCCTAATGGCCGTCCGGATAACAGCTACGCCGGCCAGAGCTCCATCGGTGTGAACGTCAGTATCCCGCTGTACACCGGCGGCAACGTCTCATCACAGGTTGATCAGGCTCAGTACGGCTATACCGCCGCCAGTGAAAAGCTGGAAGCGACACTCCGTCAGGTGGTGCAGACCACCCGCTCTTCTTACAACAATATCAACGCCTCAATCAGCAGCGTGAACGCCTACAAACAGGTTGTGACCTCGGCGGAAAGCTCACTCAATGCAACCGAAGCCGGTTATCAGGTGGGTACCCGTACGATTGTGGATGTGCTGAACGCCACCACTACCCTGTATGAAGCGAAGAAAAGCCTGTCCAATGCCCGTTATGACTATCTGATTAACCAGCTTTATATCGGTCAGGCACGCGGTACACTGAATGAAGACGATATCCTGCGTCTCAACCAGGTGCTGGGTAAAACCATTTCCACATCACCGGCTTCCGTGGCACCGACCACCCGCTGATTTTCGTATTGTGATGATAAAAAAACCCGCCTTCGGCGGTTTTTTTTATGTTTTTGCTATTTTTACGGATAATCCTTCTGCCGGGCAGTTAAATATCAGGTTATATACCGGAAACCGCAATATAATTACCCCCGTAATGTGTACTTTATCCGTAAAAATACCGCCATACCGGTATCTTTTTTTTCTGTTAATCTGATTTAATTGACGTCAGACGCAAAAATCCGATTATTACTTTAATTTAACACAATTTTCCCCTATCCTAGACAGATATTACCTCCCCATAAAACCGTTTCCGGATATAACGACGATGACAATGAAACGCACCAAAAATATTAACCGCGATGCTTTCCGCAAAACCTGGCGTCAGTATCGCCTGGCACCTGTTGCGGCTGCTGTCGGCGCTGTTCTGATGTTAACCGCCTGCGATGAAGCCGATGAAACCGTTGCGCTCTACACCACCGCAGAGCAGTGCTCCGCCGCGAACCCGTCACAGGCCGGTGAATGTACCACCGCTTATAACAACGCACTGGAAGAGGCGGCAAAAACCGCACCGAAATATGCCACCCGCGAAGATTGTGTGGCGGAATTCGGTGAAGCCCAGTGTACCCAGGCACCAACAGAACTGGCAAACAACAGCCAGCAGCAGCCTGCCCAGGCCTCCGGCAGCTTCTGGATGCCGCTGATGGCCGGTTATATGATGGGCCGTATGATGGGTGGCGGTGCCGCAAACTCTCAGCCGCTGTTCACGTCCCGTAACCCGGCAAGCCCGGCCAACGGTAAATTTGTTGATGCCACCGGCAAGAACTACGGCTCTGCCACCGGCGGGCGCTCCATGACGGTACCGAAAACCGCCATGGCACCAAAACCGGCCACCACAACCACCACTACACGCGGTGGCTTCGGTGACAGCGTGGCGAAACAGAACACCATGCAGCGCTCATCCGGCAGCAGCTCATCCTCCCGTTCAATGGGCGGCTGATTTACATGAAACGTACAGCGATTAACGAGCGCCCTGACTGGCGCGGGAAAGCCGAGGAATTCGGCTTTCATTTTCATACCATGTACGACGAGCCGTACTGGTCAGAAGATGCCTGTTATCAGTTCACTCTGGCACAAATCGATGAAATCGAGGAAGTGACCAACGAACTGCATCAGATGTGTCTTCAGGTGGTGGATAAGGTCACACAAAGTGACGAGCTGATGACCCGTTTCCAAATCCCGAAACACTGTTGGGATTTCGTGCGTGAGTCATGGGCAACCCGCCAGCCGTCACTTTATTCACGTCTGGATCTGGCCTATGACGGCGTTAACCCGCCGAAATTACTGGAAAACAATGCGGATACGCCGACATCACTGTATGAATCCGCTTTCTTCCAGTGGATCTGGCTGGAAGACCAGATTGCCGCCGGTAACCTGCCGGAAAATGCCGATCAGTTCAATGCCATCCAGGAAAAGCTGATTGAGCGTTTCGGGGTGCTGGCGGAAGAGTACGGGTTCCGTTATCTGCACATGGCCTGCTGTCAGGATTCCGTGGAAGATCGCGGCACTATCCAGTATTTACAGGACTGCGCACAGGAAGCCGGTATCACCACTGATTTTCTGTTTATTGAAGATATCGGGCTGGGCGATCGCGGTGAGTTTACTGATCTTCAGGATCAGGTTATCAGCAATATGTTTAAACTCTATCCGTGGGAATTTATGATGCGGGAGATTTTCTCCACCAAGCTGGCAGATGCCGGTGTACGCTGGCTGGAACCGGCCTGGAAGAGCATCATCTCCAACAAAGCCCTGCTGCCGGTGCTGTGGGAAATGTTCCCGGATCACCCGAACCTGCTGCCGGCCTATTTTGCGGATAAACCGTATCCGGAAATGGAGAGCTACGTCATCAAGCCGCTGTTTTCCCGCGAAGGTGCCAATATCCGTATTATCGAAAACGGCAAAGAAATTGCTGCCGCGGATGGCCCTTACGGTGAAGAAGGTATGATTGTCCAGCAGTTCCATCCCCTGCCGAAATTCGGCGACAGCTATACCCTCGTGGGCAGCTGGCTGGTGAATGATGAATCTGCCGGGATCTGCATCCGTGAAGATAAAGAGCTTATCACCCAGGATCTCTCCCGTTTCTATCCGCATGTCATTATTGACTGACGAATAGTCTCTGGCTGATACAAAAATCCCCGCGATATCCGGTATCGCGGGGATTTTTTATAACGAAAAGACATCGTCAGCCGACTTTCACCGTCAGCATACTCAGTGAACCGGATTCAATGCCATCCACCGGCACGGTGACAGGCTCACTGCCCTGCCGCATACCGAGAATATAGAGCAGCGGCAGATAGTGCTCCGGCGACGGATTCGACCGTTTGCCGTCTTCGCGCTCAAGTGCATTCACCAGCGGATGCGGCCGGGTGTCGCTCTCCAGATTATCACGCACAAAATTATTAAAACTCACAGCCCACGGATACGGCTCCGCCTGTGCATTTTGCCAGTCCATCTCACGCAAATTATGCACCACATTACCGCTGCCGAGCACCAGCACACCTTCATCACGCAGTGACGCCAGCTTACGGCCGGTATCATAATGCCACTGTGCCGGTTTGCTGCCGTCGAGGCTGAGCTGCACCACCGGGATATCCGCATCCGGGTACATTTTCACTAAGATCCCCCAGCTGCCGTGATCTAACCCCCACTCGCCGTGATCTTCACCGATATTATCATCACTGAGCAGATCTTTTACCCGTGCCACCAGCGCTGAGGATCCGGGAGCCGGATATTCAGTTTCATGCAGCGCAGGCGGAAAACCGCGAAAATCGTGGATGGTACGCGGGTGTGCGGCAGATGTCAGCCATGCACCCTGCGTATACCAGTGCGCGGAAATCACCAGAATAGCGGACGGACGCGGCATCTGCTCTCCCAGCTGCCGCCAGGTTTCGGTATAACGGTTGGTTTCCAGGACATTCATCGGGCTGCCGTGACCCGCAAACAGAGCCGGTAATCGTTTCATTGCTGACCTCACACAAAAATTGTTCACTGAGATCAGTGTATGCCATTCCGGGATTTATCACGCAGGGTAATCATGATGGAGTTATTCAAAAAATATGACGGGAGAGCGGAGACAAAAATGCCGCTGTGTCAGCAGCGGCATTCTCAGGATTTCAGTCTTGTTCAGTTACTGACCCTGTCAGTGATTTCAGCCCGCTTTCGCCATTAACTGTTCGCGGTACTGTACCAGATCATCAATCGTCACAACCGGCATATCATGGGCTTTTGCAAACACAATGACTTCCGGTGCGCGGGCCATTGAGCCGTCATCGTTGGTCAGTTCACACAGCACACCGTACGGCTTCAGACCGGCGAGTGTCGCCAGGTCAACAGAGGCTTCGGTATGACCGCGGCGGGTTAACACACCACCGTTCTGCGCACGCAGCGGGAATACATGACCGGGACGGTTCAGATCCGCCGGAACAGCGCCATCGGCCACCGCAGCGCGGATGGTGGTGACGCGGTCAGCCGCAGACACCCCGGTGGTCACACCGTGAGCGGCTTCAATCGTGACGGTAAAGCCGGTTTTGAACTGGCTGGAGTTGTTCTCCACCATCATCGGCAGCTCAAGCTGCTGACGGCGTTCGTCAGTCAGGCACAGGCACACAATACCGCTGCCGTGGCGGATGGTCAGTGCCATCTGCTCAACGGTGATGGTTTCGGCGGCGAACACCATGTCGCCTTCGTTTTCGCGGTTTTCATCATCGAGTACCATCACACCCCGTCCCTGACGGATAGCTTCAATGGCACGTTCTGCACGTTCAATCGGATTGCCGTAATCTGATAACAGCGTCTGATTCATGGTAAATAAACCTCATCGTAATTAAAAATGATTACCAGAACCAGGGCATCTTAGGAGTTGCATACATATCATAACATCATGCCGCAGCAGGCTGTCACCCGCACAGATAATTGATGATATGCGATCGGACGGGCAGATATTGCCCGGCTGATGCTGACTCTCTCCCATCCGGACTATAACCGTCGGCCCCGGAATTACACCGGATCTGCTGACCTTCACCTGGGTGAAGCGCTCGCGGGCTTCATTCGCAATGGAATGTTTACCGCCGGTGGGGACTTTCACCCCGCCCTGAGATAGCGTGATCACTATACCCCCGATAAATCATCTCAGCCAGTGGTTATTTTTACCGGGGGCTCAAAATGAGAACTCAGACTGGTTCAGAATCCCGTAACAGGTTACTATTTGCGGCATAACGATCCTCCGGCTCAGAAAGGAAAACTCATGATTGACCCGAAAAAAATTGAACAGATTGCCACACAGCTGCAAAGCGCGCTGCCGAAAGGTGTGCGGGAGATCGGAGCGGATATCGATAAAAAGATGCGTGCCATTTTACAGTCACAGCTCGGCAAACTGGATTTAGTCAACCGCGAAGAGTTTGATGTGCAGACTCAGGTGCTGCTGCGCACCCGCGAAAAACTGTCGCAGATGGAAAAACGTCTGACAGAGCTGGAAGCGCGCCTGGCGGAAAAAGGCGGCGAGTAATGACAACAGGAGATACGCCGTGCGTATCTCCTGCATAATCAGCCGGTTACTTTGATTTATTGATCGTATTGATGATATTGGTGGTGGAAATGCCATCCTCAAAATTGAGGACTTTCACTTCCCCGCCTGCTGCCCACACTTCCTCACTGCCGGCAATCTCCTCCGGACGATAATCCCCGCCCTTCACCAGCACATCAGGCAGAACAGAAGCAATCAGACGCTGCGGCGTATCTTCCTCAAACGGCACCACCCAGTCCACTGCACCCAGCGCGCCGAGCACAATCATCCGCTGATCCAGCGGGTTAACCGGACGGCTTTCGCCTTTCAGACGTTTGGTGGAAGCATCACTGTTCACTGCCACAATCAGGCGATCCCCCAGTTTGCGCGCATTGGCAAGGTAAGAGACGTGCCCGGCGTGCAGAATGTCGAAACAGCCGTTGGTCATCACCACTTTCTCGCCGCGCTGACGGGCATCCGCCACCGCCTGATGCAGTTCTGCTTCAGTCATCACACCAAAGCCGTTATCACTGCGGCCGCGCACAGCATTTTCCAGCTCAACCGGTGATACGGTGGATGTCCCCAGCTTACCGACCACAACGCCTGCAGCGGCATTGGCCAGCGCGCAGGATTCATCCAGGGTTTTCCCGGCAGCCAGCGAGGTTGCCAGCACACCGATTACCGTGTCCCCGGCACCGGTCACATCAAACACTTCCTGCGCCTGTGTCGGCAGATGCAGGGCAGGCTGTCCCGGACGCAGCAGGCTCATGCCCTGCTCGGAGCGGGTCACCAGCAGTGCCTGCAAATCGAAATCACGGATAACGTTCAGCCCTTTTTCTTCGATATCGGCATTATCAGTGCATTTCCCGGCTACGGCCTCAAACTCAGACATATTCGGCGTCAGCAGGGTGGCACCACGATAACGGGCGAAATCGGTGCCTTTCGGGTCGATCAGGATCGGCACGCCGGATTTACGGGCCAGTGCGATCATCTCTTCCACATGCGCCAGTGCGCCTTTGGCATAATCAGACAGCACCAGCGCACCGATATGCGGCAGTGCCTGTGCGATACGCTCAAGCATCGGCTGCGGATCGACATCCGAAAAACCTTCTTCAAAATCCAGGCGGATCAGCTGCTGACTGCGGGATAATACGCGCAGCTTGGTAATCGTCGGGTGTGTCGGCAGGCCGACAAAATCACAGCGGACTTTCACATCATTCAGGCGCTCGGTCAGTGCGCGGGCGGCGTCATCAATACCGGTCAGACCCACGAGGCGGGAATTTGCGCCCAGAGACGCAATATTCATGGCCACGTTTGCCGCGCCGCCGGGACGCTCTTCAATTTCAGTGACTTTCACCACCGGTACCGGGGCTTCCGGGGAGATCCGGCTGGTCGGCCCGTGCCAGTAACGGTCTAACATCACATCACCGACGACTAAAACTGCGGCATTCTGAAAATCCGGGAGTGTTACTTTCATTCCCTGCTCCACCTTATTGAATAACGAAATTATTGCCGATAATATCACAAACCGGCCGCCGGACAGAAAATCCGCGTGCAGCAGCCGGTGCTTATTCCCCGAGCCAGTGCTGCCAGCGTGCGCGGACAAATTCGCGCTCAGCGGCAAATTCCGTCAGCGGCACCACACCGGATTTATCCTGCAAAGAAAGATGATGCAACCTGTCGCGCATCATAATATAGGCCGCAGTCAGCCGCAGTGACTCCTCTTCCGGCATCACATCATAGTTTGCCATCAGTTCAAAAATCCGGACATTATCAGACCAGCGGATCAGCGCTTTATTTTCCGGCGCAAAACGCAGTACCAGATACTGGGCGATAAATTCAATATCCGTGATCCCGCCCGGATCGGTTTTGATGTTAAACACACTGTCGTCACGGCTGCCGAGATGCTGATACATTTTTTCACGCATCTCACGGACATCCTGTTTCAGCTGTGCGTTATCACGCTGACGACACAGAATATCACGGCGGATACCGTCAAAACGGGCGGCAATCGCCTCATCACCATACACCTGACGGGCGCGGATCAGCGCCTGATGTTCCCATGTCCAGGCACTGTTTTGCTGGTAATCTGCAAACGCCTCCAAAGTGCTGACCAGCATCCCGGCCTCCCCGGACGGACGCAGGCGGGCGTCCACCTCATACAGCACGCCGGATGAGGTACGGGTACTGAACAGATGCATAATGCGCTGCGCCAGCCGCAGATAGAACTGCCGCGCGTCAATTTCACGCGGGCCGGTGGTTTGTGTGCCTTCCGGGCAATCCAGCAGGAACACCAGGTCAAGATCAGAGCTGTAACCCAGTTCCCAGCCGCCCAGCTTGCCGTAACCGATCACCGCAAAACCTTTATCCCCGTCGCGGGTCAGATGCGCAGGTTCGCCGTAACGTCTGACCATCTGCCCCCACGCCTGCTGCACCACAGCGCCGATCATCGCTTCTGCCAGCCAGGTAAGGTGATCACTCACCTTCATCACCGGCAGCACACCGGTGATATCCTCTGCCGCAATCCGCAGCAACTGCGCCTGCTTAAACTGACGCAGTGCCTCAAGCTGTTGCTCCTCATCGTCCTCCGGAACCCGCATCAGATACTGGCGTAACTCATCACGGTACGCATTCAGCGGCAGCGGCTGATAAAGTGAAGCCGGATCCAGCAGTTCATCCAGCAGCAGCGGATGGCGCGCCAGCTGTACCGCAATCATCGGGGATGCCGCACACAGCCGCACCACATGGGTCAGTACCACATCGGATTCCAGCAGCAGCTCCAGATAGGTTGTCCGGCTGACAATACTGAGCAGCAGCGGCGTCAGACGTTGTAACACCCGTTGCACATCCGGCTGCGGCGCCAGTTTCGCCAGCAGTTTGGGCAACAGCTGATCGAGCACATCCCGCCCGCGCGGCCCGATGGTCCGCTTACCGAGATCCTGACGGAATCCCTGTAAACCGGTCAGAAACTGCGCGGCATCGTCCTCATTCAGGGAAAACAGAGAAGTGATATCGGTCAGTTCCGGCTCACTCTCCCACAGCGAGATAAACGGCTGTAACGCGGTTTCATCGTCACTTTCCTCATCATCCTCGCCGATAAGATCGGTAAAAATCTGGTGTACTGCTGCCATTTTACTGTTCAGCACCGTTTCCAGATCCGCCCACGAGGCTGCATCCATCCCCTGAGCCAGCCGTGCCTGATCCAGCGGTGAGTCCGGCAGCGTCTGTGTCTGGCTGTCATTAATCGCCTGCAGCAGATTTTCCAGCCGCCGCAGATACGCGTAAGCATCCAGCAACTGCGCAACCTGCTCCTCACCGAGCAGCCCCAGACGGGCAATTTCCGCCAGCGCCGCATGCAGGGATTGTGTCTGTAATCCCGGTTCACGCCCGCCGCGGATCAGCTGAAAGACCTGGGTGATAAACTCCACTTCCCGGATGCCCCCGGCACCGAGCTTGATATTGTTGGTCAGCCCGCGCCGCCGGACTTCGCGGCCAATCATGCCTTTCATATTGCGCAGGGACTGGATCACACTGAAATCGATATAACGGCGGTAGACAAACGGACGCAGCATCCGGCGCAGTGTTTCACTGTAAGCAGAATCATCACGACCGAGAATGCGCGCTTTGACCATCGCATAGCGCTCCCAGTCACGGCCCTGCTCCTGATAATAATCCTCCAGAGCGGAGAAACTGAACACCAGCGGTCCGCTGTCACCGAACGGCCGCAGGCGCATATCCACGCGGTAGACAAAACCGTCCGCCGTGGCGTGATCCAGCATTCTGATAATTTTTTGTCCCAGGCGGGTAAAGAACTGCGCATTTTCCAGCTCACGGCGTCCTCCCTGTGTGACACCGTTTTCCGGATAAGCAAAAATGAGATCAATATCGGAGGAAAAATTCAGTTCGCCGCCACCCAGTTTTCCCATACCGAGGATCAGCAGCGGCATCGCGCTGCCGTCTGCCGAACAGGGCGTGCCCCAATCTGCACAACAGCGCTGATAAAGCCAGTCACGGGCGGCGATAATCAGCACTTCCGCCAGTTCACTGAGCTGGCGCAGCGTCTCTTCTGTCGTGCTCCGGCGCAGGATTTGCATGACGGCAATGCGCATCAGCATCTGATAACGGAACAGGCGCAGCACCCGCATCACATCCTCTTCCTGTGCGGCATCCGCCATCATCTCTGTCAGCCGGGTGGCATAATCCTGCCATTCATCCGGCTGCGGTGGGGTATTGCGGAGGACGGAGAGCCAGTCCGGATGGCGGATACATTGCTCCGCCACAAAATCACTGCCGGCAAAAATCAGCGCTTCCTGTTCAGAATACGACACCAGTCCGGTATCAAGCCGGGCGGTTACCCGCTCAGCGGCTTGCCGGAGTATCGGGGTCAGCGGCAGCATCAATGTTCCTTTTGTTATCAGATTCACATAACAGCTCAACACCCGGTTACGGCATGGCAGGAGCCGCCATCCACAGTGCGAAAACCCATTGCGTGAAAGCCAGTTTACACTGCAACCATACCGGACTGAAACAGACATCCGCAGATTTTGCATCCGCTTCCGCCAGTGCCGCCGTCACCTCCGGCAGCGGGCAGTCGCGGACAAAATCAGGCACTGCACCGGGATAGTTGTCCGCCAGTGTCAGCAGCAGAGAAAGGGTTTGCCGCAATGCCGGTAATGCACCGTCCGCATCCAGCAACCAGGCTTCTTCCAGGCTCTGCCACTGTTTGATCAGACGGACAACCACATCCGTCAGCGGAGTCTGCGGATCCCACTCTGTGAACAGCTCAGGCAGTGCCGGTACCGGTGCTCCCTGAGCCAGCCAGTAACCGCGCGCCGCTTTGCTGCGCCCGGCCAGGCGCAGCCCCGGTAATTCCGCCAGGGCTTTGGCTGCTGTCAGCAAATCAGCGGCGGTGCCCTCTTTCAGCTCCATCTCAAATTCACAGATAGGGCTTTCTGCCTCTCCGGCAACCACACTGCCCTGATCCAGCACCGCTTCCACCACACTGTGATTGACTGTCAGCAGCCACTTTTCACGGGCGAAATCGGTGGTAAAACGGGCGCGCAGTGATGATTGCAGCGCCGCGACATCCGTTTCCGGCGGCCAGACGTCAGCAGGCAGTGCTGATAAATCCAGTTCCGGACGGGAGAGCGGGATATTATATTCAGGTCGCTGATGCAATCCGCCGATATCGTTTCCGGCAGTTTTCAGGGTCATTTCATATTCGGTATCACACCCCCGGATCCGCAGTCCCATGTCCCACTGCCGCAGTGTGTCGTCAGCTGTTTCAAAATAGCTGTTGGTCAGGCGGACAGCACGGAAATGCTGATGAGGGAAGGTGGTCAGCGCAGTGATCACCGCCGTGATGGCTTCCGGTTTTACCGCAAATTTCAGTTCTGTTTCGTAATCGCTCATAGACATTCCCGTAATCTTATCCCGTTATTTATCGTCAGTCTGACCCTGCATTCGTGATAAAGATGACACTCATTTGTTATAAACAGCCGGATTTTTCGCTGTTTATCCACTTTATCCCGTCATTTATTCCGTTGTTAAGAGTAATCTCATGGCTGTTTACCGTTTGCACCCGCACACTTAACTCATTAGTATGCTATTCATAACCAACGATTGATAAAGCTTATGACGATGAAAAAACTCGCCTTACTCCCTTTGCTGTTTGCAGCAACCGTCAGCATTACCGCCCATGCTGAAGAAATCCGTTATGTCTCTGATGACCTCTCCACCTATGTTCACAGCGGCCCGAGCAACCGTTACCGCATTGCCGGTTCACTCAATTCCGGTGAAAAAGTCACCGTTCTTGATGTGAATAATGAGAGCGGTTTTGTCCGTGTCCGTGACAGTAAAAACCGCGATGTCTGGTTACCGAAAGAGCTGCTGAGCACAACGCCGAGCCTGAAAGAGCGCGTTCCGGCGATGGAAGAAGAAATTAAAACCCTGCGCGGCAAACTCGCCAATATCGACGGCACCTGGAACGAAAAAACGGCTGACATGCAAAACCGTGTGGCTGCCAGTGATGATATCATTAATAACCTGAAAAAAGAGAATGACAGCCTGCGTAATCAGGTTGTGGTCGCAAAGAAAAAACTGGATGCCATCAGTGTTCAGCTGGATGACAAACAGCGCGATATTATCCTGCAATGGTTTATGTACGGCGGCGGTGTAGCCGGTGCCGGTCTGCTGCTGGGTCTGCTGCTGCCGCACATGATCCCGCGCCGCAAGAAAAAAGATCGCTGGATGAACTGAGCCTCACTGTAACCGCAGTACGGAGAAACGTGTGGATATTTATCTGGTCGGCGGCGCAGTCCGCGATGCCCTGCTGGGTCTGCCTGTCTCGGACAGAGACTGGGTGGTCGTCGGTGCCACCCCTGAGATGATGCTGGCGCGCGGCTTTCAGCAGGTCGGGCGCGATTTTCCTGTTTTTCTCCATCCGGATACCCGGGAGGAGTATGCCCTGGCGCGGACAGAGCGGAAAACCGGGGCCGGATACACCGGATTTGCCTGTTACAGTGCGCCGGATGTCACGCTGGAAGATGATCTACAGCGCCGGGATCTGACCATCAATGCCATGGCGCAATCGGCTGACGGCACGCTGTATGACCCGTATCACGGGGCGGATGATCTGAAAAACCGGGTACTCCGTCATGTTTCTGCCGCGTTTACAGAAGATCCGCTGCGTGTGCTGCGGGTGGCACGTTTTGCTGCCCGTTTTTCACCACAAGGATTTGTGATTGCGCCGGAAACCCTCGGGCTGATGTCTGCCATCACACAGCAGGGAGAGCTTACTCATCTGACGGCGGAACGGGTCTGGAAAGAGACAGAAAAAGCCCTGAACAGTCCGCGTCCGGATATCTACTTTACTGTACTGCGGCGTTGCGGCACGCTGGCGGTACTGTTTCCGGAGCTGGAAGCCCTGTTCTGTACCTCTGACGGGCAGACCGGTTATGACATCCTGACAGCCTCGCTCCTGCGCCGGACAGTACTTCTGACAGACAGCACCGACATCCGCTTTGCCGCATTGTGTCTTTATCTGAGCTGTCACAGTACCGCCGAAGGAACAGCCGCAATTCAGAAGATGTCTGAACGCCTGCGGGTGCCAAACCCGGCACGGGATCTGGCTCTGCTTGCCACCCGTCATTACCGGACTGTTCATAACATCAGTCATCTGACCGCTGACGATATCATTACCCTGTTTGATTCACTGGATGCCTGGCGTAAACCGGAACGCATCACACAACTGGCTGTCCTTTGTGAAGCGGATTACCGCAGCCGGATAGCACCGGACACAGCAGATTATCCGCAGGGACAATTACTGACTGAAACTTTCACGCTGGCACAACAGGTTGCCGTCAAACCGGTAATTGAGGCCGGTTTTAAAGGCGCGGATATCAAAGCCGAGCTCTCCCGCCGCCGCGCTGAGGCTATCCGGGAGTGGCAACAAAAAAGCCGTTCATCATGAACGGCTTTTTTTATTTCAGGCTGCGGATGATTATTTCTCCGCAGACTCCATACCCACTAACCCGACTTTCAGATATCCCGCTTTGCGCAGGGCATCCATAATGCCCATCAGCGTTTCATAATCGACTGTTTTATCTGCCTGGAAGAAGATCGTGGTTTCCTTATTGGATTCCGTGGTCTGATCCAGGATCTGAGCCAGTGTTTCTTTCGTGACTTCCTGCTCGCCCACCAGCAGCTGGTTATCCGCTTTCACCGTCAGGAAGACCGGTTTTTCCGGACGCGGCTGTGGTTTTGCCGTTGAGGCAGGCAGATTCACTTTAATATCAACGGTCGCCAGCGGCGCAGCCACCATAAAGATGATCAGCAGAACCAACATCACATCAATAAACGGTGTGACGTTAATTTCATGCAATTCGCCGCTGTCATCCGACTCTTCATTAAGACGCATTGCCATCAGATATTACCCTGCTTTGCTGTCTGCCAGGTCGAGATCACGGCCCAGCCATAAAATAGTGTGTGCTGCGGTATCCCCCAGGTCACCACGGTAAGCGGAGATCATACGGGCAAAGATGTTGTAGATAACGACCGCAGGAATTGCCGCGACCAGACCCAGTGCCGTTGCCAGCAATGCTTCTGCAATCCCGGGCGCGACCACCGCGAGGTTGGTGGTCTGTGAGTGGGCGATACCGATAAAGCTGTTCATGATACCCCATACGGTACCAAACAGACCGACAAACGGTGAGATAGCCCCGATAGTCGCCAGATAGCCGTTACCGCGCCCCATATGACGGGCAACACCGGCAACAATACGCTCCTGGCGGAATGCCACGCGGTCTTTAATACCACTCAGATCACGGCTTTTTTCTGATGCCGTCCGTTCAGTCACGGCGTCAAGTACCAGCATCCGGGTGACGCTCTTTTTCCCGAATGTATCGGCAATCGCGGCCGCTTCATCCAGCGAGCGGGCATCTTTGATAGCAGCCGCTTCACGGCGGATACGGCGGCGGGAAGCGATAAGATCAGCGCCCTTGGCAAAGAAAATGGACCAGGTAATCACTGAGGCGATAATAAGGCCGATCATAACCGTTTTAACGATAACATCCGCGCCCTGATACATGGAAATCACGGACAATTCCGCCGCAAAGCCACGGTTACCGTCTGCCGGTGCAGCACTGATTTCCTGAACAGGAACATCGGTTGCAGATACCGGGGCTGCCGGTTGTTCCGGTGTCTGAGCAGGCTGACCGGCTGTTGCTGCCGGCGCGGTGACAGGTGTTGTTGTCGCTGGTGTGACAGCAGCAGTGTTGTCTGCGAATGCACTGCCGGTTAAACATAATGCCAATAGCACAGAAACGGTCAAATTACGCATCAGTTGGCCTTCAACTCTCTTTTGTTATGAACTCTTTCTCAGCAAAAAATAAATCGTGTTATTCATCGCTACCCAAAAACGAAACCCGCTGATCATACCAAACCCTGAGCAATTTGATAGTAATTATCATTACCGTTTACCAAAAAAATGCGATTCCGGCGGAAAATACCACACAGAATGCTAAGGGTTTTCAGCAGTCCGCCCGGCGTCCCCACAAATAAAACGCACAGGAACTGTACACAGGATATGATTCACCAACCTCCCTTTATACCGTCAGTGAATCGGAAGAAAAACCCGATCAAATCAAACGAGTGAGCAATTTTTGCGATACACTGTCTGTACCGTTGTTCCGGATCTCGTTTTACAGGAAATCTAATGTCTAGTTTATCAGAGATTGTGAGTGCGCTCTGGTCTCACGATTTTGCCACACTCTCTAATCCCGAAGTCCTCTGGCTGGTTTACGCTATCCTCTTCACCGTTATTGTGCTGGAAAACGGCATTCTGCCCACCGCGTTTCTGCCCGGGGATACCCTGCTTATTTTGTCAGGCGCACTGATTGCGAAAGGCGTAATGGATTTCCTGCCGACACTGGCGATTCTGACCGCCGCCGCCGGGTTCGGCAGCTGGCTGGGTTTTGTTCAGGGGCGCTGGCTGAGTGATACCAAAACCGTCAGGCGCTGGATGACGCAGATCCCGAAAAATTATCATCAGAAAGCCGAAGTGCTGTTTAACCGCCACGGTCTGTATGCCCTGCTGATTGGCCGCTTTCTCGGTTTTGTCCGTACTCTGCTGCCGATGCTGGCAGGTCTTTCCTCGCTGCCGGCCCGCCGTTTCCAGTTCTTTAACTGGCTGAGCGGATTCCTCTGGGTGGCGATTATTACCACCTTCGGGTATGTGCTCAATCAGATCCCGTTTGTCAAAGCACATGAAAAAACTGTAATGACCGCACTGCTGCTGATCCCGGTCTTTTTCCTGATTGTCGGTATCGTGGCATCCCTGTATTTGTTAATCCGCCACTACCGCAGACGCCGTGCCCTGCTTAACCGCAGACGTCACCGCGTTCATAAGAAATAAGCTAAGGGCACCTGCGGGTGCCTTTTTGCTGCCTGCCTGCCGGAAAGCACAATCCGATTCGCCACCACACCCGCCCTGATTTACACTACACTTAATGGTTATCCGCTTCATTTTTCCTAATCTTACCCGGAGAAATAATGAACAACTTCACGCTTTTCACCCCGACAAAAATCCGTTTCGGCAAAGGACAAATCGCCAAACTCAGCAGTGAAATCCCGAAAGATGCCAACGTTTTGATGCTGTACGGCGGCGGCAGTATTAAGCGTAACGGTGTTTACGAACAGGTACTGACTGCTCTGGATGGCTATAAGGTTCATGAGTTTTCAGGTATCGAGCCGAACCCGGCCTATGAAACGCTGGTAAAAGCGATCGCGTATATCCGTGAGCACGATATCAGTTATCTGCTGGCAGTCGGCGGCGGCTCCGTGATCGACGGCACCAAGTTTATTGCCGCTGCAGTGGATTATCCGGGCGATCCGTGGGATATCATCACTACCGGAGGCCGCAATATCCGCAGTGCGCTGCCGATTGCCTGTGTGCTGACACTGCCCGCCACCGGCTCTGAAACCAACTGTTTTTCTGTGGTCAGCCGCCGTGAAACCGGGGATAAACAGTCATTCGGTCACCCGCTGGTGCATCCGAAATGCGCGATTCTTGATCCGCAGACCACGTACACTCTGCCACCGCGCCAGACAGCCAACGGTGTGGTCGATGCCTTTATTCACACTCTCGAGCAGTATCTGACGTATCCGGTGAATGCCAAAATTCAGGACCGGTTTGCAGAGGGTATTTTGCTGACGCTGATTGAGGAAGGCCCGAAAGTACTCGCTAATCCGGAAGATTATGACAGCCGTGCCAATGTGATGTGGGCTGCCACCCAGGCACTGAGCGGGCTGATTGGTGCCGGTGTGCCGCAGGATTGGGCAACACACGCACTGGGCCATGAAATTACCGCGCTGTACGGGTTGGATCACGCGCAAACCCTGGCGATTGTCTTACCGGCACTGCTGCGGGAAAAACGCAAAACCAAACGCGAAAAATTATTACAGTACGCTGAGCGTGTCTGGCATCTGACGGATGGTTCGGAAGAGAGCCGGATTGAGTGCGCCATTGAAGCAACCCGCGTTTTCTTTGAAGAGCTGGGTGTGAAAACCCGTTTTTCTGATTATCAGATTGATGACAGCGGCATTCCCAAACTGGTTGCCAAGCTCACTGAACACGGTCAGACTGCTCTCGGTGAACACCAGGACATCACGCCGGAAGTCAGTGAACGGATCTACCGGGCTGCCGTCTGATACACCATAAACACTGATTGGAGGCCACATGAACAAACCTGCATTAGTTACCTTATCTGACGGACACTTCATGCCGCAACTGGGGCTGGGTGTCTGGAAAGCCGGGAATGATGTGGTTGGTGCTGCGGTGCAGACCGCACTGGAAACCGGCTACCGGCTGATTGATACTGCCGCGATTTATCAGAACGAGGAAGGTGTCGGTGACGCACTGAAAGCAACCACCGTTCCCCGCGACGAGTTGTTTATTACCACCAAACTGTGGAACAGCGACCAGCAGCACGCCGGTAAAGCGCTGGAAGAGAGCCTGAAAAAGTTACAGCTCGATTATGTGGATCTGTATCTTATCCACTGGCCTGCACCGGCAGAAGATCATTATGTTTCCGCCTGGGAGCAGCTGATTGAATTACAGAAATCCGGACTGACCCGCAGTATCGGCGTCTGTAATTTTGATATCGGTCATTTGCAGCGCATTATCCACAAAACCGGCGTGGCACCGGTACTCAATCAGATTGAACTTCACCCGCTGCTGCAACAGCGCGAGCTTCAGGCCTGGAATGCGACCCATTCTATTCACACTGAATCCTGGAGCCCGCTGGCACAGGGGGGTGAAGGTGTTTTTGATACTGATGTCATTCAGGCATTAGCGGCAAAATATCAGAAAACCCCGGCACAGATAGTGATTCGCTGGCATCTGGATCGTGGATTGATTGTGATACCAAAATCAGTCACCCCTTCGCGGATTCAGGAAAACTTTGATGTCTTTGATTTCCGTCTGGAGAAAGAAGAACTCTCACAGATTCAGTCTCTCGATTCAGGTACCCGCTTAGGGCCGGATCCAAAAGAATTTAATTAAGTTAGTGACTGTCTGAAAGCCATCTGTATAAATTATACAGGTGGTTTTTATTTATCTGATAATCATTCAGAAAATAACCATGCTATGAATTACCATTCCGAAAACAACTATTCTTTAATAATCACATGGGAAACAAACACACGGAAAAAATAAAAAAGGGGAAATACACGAACGCAATATGTATTTCCCAAAGCATGGCAAATATAGCAGGATTAATTATCTGAATTTCAGTCTTACTGTCATTAATATAATTAATTCACTATTTATTAAAAATAAATTCAAACGTCAATATGAAAGGAGGAGTATATGAAACATGACCTTTCAGTCACAATAACACAGCGTTACCATTCAAGGTTAACCGCCATGTTGTACATCACATCGTTCGAACCGGTGTATGCCATACCGGTCTTCACGGCGATGTTCTCGTTGAACCGGTAACCGGTTCCCACTGCGACTGCCTGAGTGGATTGATATCCGCCCACAGCCGCAGTGATATTCAGTTTGCCGACACCGTACGGCTGGAATAAACCATTCAGTGCCGCGCTGGCCGCCAGGCCGTTATCAAGACGCTCATTGGTCTCACGCAGATCATTTTCTAACGCACGAAGATCCTGGCGGTTTTTCAGGATATCCAGCGTGTTTTTCTCAACTTTCACTTTCTGCTCAGCAATATGCCGTGTGTTTTGATTAGCAATATTTGTGGCCGTACCGGCTTTTTTTGATGCGTTGCTGATACGGGTATCCATCTTCGCCACATCCGCTTCCAGCGCTAACGTGGCATCGGTGATAGCGGAGGTCACCACTTTAGCGGATTCGAGTAATTTTTTGTTTTTTGCGATATCCCGGGACTGTACGCCAAGTTGATTCTTGTTTTCGCGAATATCTTTCTCACTGGTATACGCCGAATGTTTTGCAAAACTGGCCTGCAGTTCCACTGCCCGGACTTTATTTTTCAGCTTATCAACGTCAGTTTCCAGGTCTTCTGTTGCACCGAGTAGTGCCTGAGTGACGACTTTTGTTGACGCTGCATTTCTTTTTTCTTCATGAATATTTATATCATTAAAATGAGATATATTTCTAAGCTGTTCAATCTGCGTATCAACATCACTCTGATGAGTCTCAAATTCCTGTTTTATCAGAACAGGAATTTCGTTGAATAACATAGTCATGCTATTTGTTTTTGTATTTATCTCTTCTGTTTTATTCTCTAAAACTTCAGTCCGTGCTTCCAGCGGTGACAGTTCGCTTTTAATCGCGTCCGGTAAGATACGATTAATCTGCTCAGGAAGGGTACCGATAAGTGTATTGTTATGCTCCGCTTTTCTGGCTGTGATATCCAACTGAGCATCCATCGCCTGCGTTTTATTTTCTAAAAACTCAGTCCGTTCTTCCAGCGGTGACAATTCGCTTTTAATTGCATCCGGTAACATACGGTTAATATGTTCAGGGACTATTTTTTTTCCTGCGTCATCGATAAATGTATCAACCAATTTTTGAGTACTTGTTGCCACCTGATGGGTATGCGTTATTTTTTTCTCTAAAACAATATCTCTCGTTTCACTGTCTTTTATGACATCATCAATATATTCATAGGCTTCAGAGAGGTGCGTTCCGATACCCTTAGTTACCTGCTCTAATTCAGAGATCCCGACCTCACGATCACCCTCCGCTTTATCAGCCGAGAAATGGAACAGCGGTGCACCAATTTCCTTTGCAAGCGGAAGAGGTACAACATCCGTACGCGCTGCATTAGCGGTATGAATAAATAAAGGTGAGATAATTAAAGCTAATATACTTTTTTTCATAAGGTTATCCTGATATCCGTTAAAAATTTAATCTGCCGAAAATATACTGATAACCACCAGAAAAAAGAATAAACAAAAAGTAAACACAAAAAAAAGCAAAAAACATAATTAAGATATCATTCTTATTGAATTTATTATCAATATTCACTTATACGTATAATAAAAAAATCCGCTGCAGCGGATTTTTTATATTAATTAATCACCTTATTTATCAGTAATCAGGCTGTGCATTTCCTGTACTGAAATCACTCTCTCTGTCGGATCCATATTCAGAGACAGTGTAGTGGCAAAGCCGCCGTTCATGGTGGTGTCGTAATGCACTTTATATTGCAGGGCACTGCGGCGGATCACTTTGGAATCCTCAATCGCCTGACGTCCGGCGGTGGTATTCACAATGTAATCGTATTCGCCGTTTTTAATTCTGTCCTGAATATGCGGACGGCCTTCATGTACCTTATTCACCAGACGCGGGTTAATACCGGCCTCACCCAGCACAATCGCAGTACCGTGTGTCGCATCCAGCTCAAAACCCTGTTTCAGCAGTTTTGCCGCCAGATCCACCACCCGCCCTTTATCCCCTTCACGGACAGAGAGCAGCGCACGGCCTTTTTTCTTCAGTGAGGAAGAACTGCCGAGCATCGCTTTGGCAAAGGCTTCCGCAAAGGTGCGTCCCACGCCCATCACTTCCCCGGTTGAACGCATTTCCGGCCCTAAAATCGGGTCAACGCCCGGGAATTTGTTGAACGGCAGCACCACTTCTTTCACCGAGTAGTACGGCGGGATAACTTCTTTTGTCACACCCTGCTGCGCCAGGGTCTGTCCGGCCATCACACGCGCTGCCACTTTCGCCAGCGGCACCCCGGTGGCTTTGGAGACAAACGGCACGGTACGCGCCGCACGCGGGTTGACTTCAATCAGATACACTTCGTTGTCTTTAACCGCAAACTGGGTGTTCATCAGGCCGCGTACGCGCAGTTCCATCGCCAGTTTTCTCACCTGGTCGCGCATCACATCCTGGATTTCCTGACTCAGCGTGTAAGCCGGTAACGAGCAGGCTGAATCGCCGGAGTGAACCCCTGCCTGTTCGATGTGCTCCATAATGCCGCCAATCAGCACCTGTTCGCCGTCGCAGATAGCATCAACATCCACCTCAATCGCATCATCGAGGAAGCGGTCGAGCAGCACCGGTGCGTCATTGGAGACACTGACCGCATTCTGGAAGTAACGGCGCAGGTCGGTTTCGTCGTAGACGATTTCCATCGCGCGCCCGCCCAGTACATAAGAAGGACGCACCACCAGCGGATAACCAATCTCTTTTGCCCGTTCAACCGCCTGCTCAATATTGGATACTGTGGCGTTTGCCGGTTGTTTCAGGCCGAGGCGGACAACTGCCTGCTGGAAACGTTCGCGGTCTTCCGCGCGGTCAATCGCATCGGGGCTGGTTCCGATAACCGGCACACCAGCCGCTTCCAGGCTGCGCGCCAGTTTCAGCGGCGTCTGCCCGCCGTACTGGACAATCACCCCCGCCGGTTTTTCGACACGCACGATTTCCAGCACATCTTCCAGCGTCACCGGTTCGAAATAGAGGCGGTCAGAGGTATCGTAGTCCGTGGAAACGGTTTCCGGGTTGCAGTTAACCATGATGGTTTCGTAGCCGTCTTCACGCAGCGCCATCGCCGCATGCACACAGCAGTAGTCAAATTCAATGCCCTGGCCGATACGGTTCGGCCCGCCGCCGAGCACCATAATTTTCGGTTTATCGTTGTTCGGCTGCGCCTCACACTCTTCTTCATAGGTGGAGTAGAGATAGGCGGTGTCGGTGGCAAATTCTGCCGCACAGGTATCCACGCGCTTGTATACCGGCCACAACTGGTAGCTGTCGCGCAGTTTGCGGATTTCAGCTTCCGCCACGCCGACCAGTTTTGCCAGCCGTGCATCTGCGAAACCTTTGCGTTTCAGGTGACGCAGGAATTCCGGGGTCAGGCCGTTAATCCCGACATCTGCCACCTGCTCTTCCAGACGCACCAGTTCTTCAATCTGCACCAGGAACCAGCGGTCAATGTTGGTCAGGTTAAATACGCCATCGACAGACAGTCCGGCGCGGAACGCATCCGCGATATACCAGATCCGCTCACCGCCCGCTTCTTTCAGTTCACGGCGGATACGGGTCAGTGCATCCGGATCATCTAAATTGACTTTCGGGTCAAAACCGGTTGCGCCCACTTCGAGGCCGCGCAGCGCTTTTTGCAGGGATTCCTGCTGAGTGCGTCCGATAGCCATCACTTCACCGACAGATTTCATCTGTGTGGTCAGACGATCATTGGTACCGGCGAATTTTTCAAAGTTAAAGCGCGGGATTTTTGTCACAACATAGTCGATGGACGGCTCAAAAGAGGCCGGTGTCAGGCCGCCGGTGATGTCGTTTGACAGTTCATCGAGGGTATAACCCACCGCCAGTTTGGCGGCGATTTTGGCAATCGGGAACCCTGTCGCTTTCGAGGCCAGCGCGGAAGAGCGTGATACACGCGGGTTCATCTCGATAACAATCAGGCGGCCGGTTTTCGGGTTGACCGAGAACTGTACGTTGGAGCCGCCGGTTTCCACGCCGATTTCACGCAGTACCGCCATCGAAGCGTTCCGCATGATTTGGTATTCTTTGTCTGTCAGAGTCTGCGCCGGGGCAACGGTGATAGAGTCACCGGTGTGAATACCCATGGCATCGAAGTTTTCGATGGAACAGACAATGATGCAGTTATCCTTTTTGTCGCGCACCACTTCCATTTCGTACTCTTTCCAGCCAATCAGCGATTCATCAATCAGCAGTTCGTTGGTCGGGGAGAGATCCAGGCCGCGGGTACAGATTTCCTCAAATTCTTCACGGTTATACGCGATACCGCCGCCGGTGCCGCCCATGGTGAATGACGGGCGGATAATGCACGGGAAACCGACATCATCAGCGACCGCAAACGCCTCTTCCATGGTATGTGCGATACCGGAACGCGCTGTATCCAGACCGATTTTTTTCATGGCGATATCGAAACGGCGGCGATCTTCGGCTTTATCAATCGCATCCGCTGTCGCACCAATCATTTCGACACCGAACTCTGCCAGCACACCGTGACGTTCCAGATCCAGCGCACAGTTCAGCGCGGTTTGTCCGCCCATGGTCGGCAGAACGGCATCAGGACGCTCTTTTTCGATGATTTTGCGCACCACTTCCCAGTGAATCGGCTCGATGTAAGTCGCATCCGCCATTTCCGGGTCGGTCATAATGGTTGCCGGGTTGGAGTTAACGAGGATAACGCGGTAACCCTCTTCGCGCAGGGCTTTACACGCCTGGGCGCCGGAGTAGTCAAATTCACAGGCCTGGCCGATAACAATCGGACCGGCGCCTAAAATCAGGATGCTGCTGATATCTGTACGTTTTGCCATTTTTCTGCTCCTGATCAGTGACGGACGTTTTTCATCAGTTCAATAAAGTGGTCGAACAGCGGGGCGGCATCGTGCGGACCCGGGCTGGCTTCAGGGTGACCCTGGAAACTGAATGCGGGTTTATCATTGCGGTGAATACCCTGCAATGTGCCGTCAAACAGTGACTTATGCGTGACGCGCAGTGTCGCGGGCAGCGTCGCCTCATCCACCGCAAAACCGTGGTTCTGCGCGGTGATCATCACCACATTATTTTCAATGTCTTTAACCGGATGGTTGCCGCCATGGTGACCGAATTTCATTTTGATGGTCTTTGCACCGCTGGCAAGCGCCAGTAACTGGTGCCCCAGGCAGATACCGAACAGCGGGATATCGGTTTCCAGGAAGCGGGTGATAGCCTCAATCGCATAATCACACGGTGCCGGGTCACCCGGGCCATTAGAGAGGAAAATGCCGTCCGGGGCCATTTTCAGCACCTCTTCCGCCGGGGTCTGTGCCGGTACGACGGTCAGACGGCAGCCGCGATCAACCAGCATGCGCAAAATATTGCGCTTGGCACCGAAGTCATACGCCACTACATGGAATGGCAGTTCTTCCGCGGTTTTATCCGCCGATAAGCCGCCGTCCAGTGTCCATGAGCCCTGCGTCCAGCTGTATGGCTGTGCGGTGGTGACTTCTTTCGCCAGATCCAGTCCGTTCAGCCCGCTGAAGCTCTGCGCATTTTTCAGCGCCAGTGCCGCATCCGGATGTTCACCGGCAATGATACAGCCGTTCTGAGCGCCTTTCTCGCGCAGTAAACGGGTCAGTTTGCGGGTATCAATATCGGCGATAGCCACAACGTTGCGGCGTTTCAGGTATTCGGAGAGGCTTTCTTCACTGCGGAAATTACTGGTGGTCAGCGGCAGGTCGCGGATAACGAGGCCTTGTGCATAGACATCCGGGGATTCTTCATCAGCACTGTTCGTGCCGGTATTACCAATATGGGGATAAGTGAGAGTGACTATCTGGCGGGAATAAGAGGGGTCGGTGAGAATTTCCTGATACCCCGTCATCGAGGTATTAAAAACGACTTCGCCGGTAACGGCACCCTCTGCGCCGATGGCGCGTCCGTGAAATGTGGTTCCGTCTTGCAGAACCAGGATTGCTGACTTAAACACAACACCCTCCGGAGGAATAATAAATCACAATTAGTGCATATTAATTCAGATTTGGGGCTATAAAGCAATGCCAAAATAGAAATTTAACCAAATTTTGACAAATTGCGGCGCATTCTAAAGATCGAACGGGCAGTTGTCCAGAGAAAATCGACTTTTTTATATTTTTTTACCCATCATGATCAAAACAGGCGGACTGAGAGGGATAAAACCGTGTCATTGTCAGCTTTATACTGAATTTTTGATGAGATGACTGAAAAAAAGGCTTACAACCGGAAAAAATGATAAGAAAGGCAAAAACAGCGATAAAAAGGAGATCGATTACGATGATAATGACAACAAACAGAGGTCAGATGCGAAATTTTAAAAAAATAAAGGTTAAGGTAGTAATAATGAGAAATATTACCACCTTATCAACCCGTTGTGATTTACATTTTATTATAAATTTTCCAGATCAAGCACATCCTTCATGGTAAATAAACCGTTATTTTTATCACTCAGCCAGGCTGCAGCCTTGACTGCGCCATTTGCAAATGTCATCCGGCTTGAAGCCTTGTGGCTGATTTCAACACGCTCACCGATATCCGCAAACATCGCGGTGTGCTCGCCCACAATATCCCCGGCACGCACAGTGGCAAAACCGATAGTGTTCCGCTCCCGCTCGCCGGTATAGCCTTCACGGCAGTACACCGCGCAATCCTTCAGGTCACGCCCCAGCGCCCCGGCAATCGATTCTCCCATCGCCAGCGCTGTTCCGGACGGCGCATCCACTTTGTGGCGGTGATGCGCTTCAATAATTTCGATATCGGTATAGTCGCCCATCACTTTGGCGGCCTTTTCCAGCAGTTTCAGCACCAGATTGACACCAACACTGAAATTCGCCGCAAAAACCACAGGAATTTGCTGCGCAGCCTGTGCAATAGCGGCTTTTCCTGCGTCATCAAACCCGGTGGTGCCGATAATCATTCC
Source organism: Morganella sp. GD04133 (assembly GCF_029835375.1). Classification (NCBI taxonomy): domain Bacteria; kingdom Pseudomonadati; phylum Pseudomonadota; class Gammaproteobacteria; order Enterobacterales; family Morganellaceae; genus Morganella; species Morganella sp. GD04133. Next base: position 34,506 of record NZ_JAODZS010000008.1, read on the forward strand.
CTTGCTGTTAGCGGTACAGAACGCCAGGTGTGTCAGGGTGCCTTCCGGACGGGTGAAATCAATCAGGATATCAAAATTGTCTTTCTCACTGTTCAGATCTGCCGTCAGGATCACGCCATTGCGCCCGGTACCCGCCAGTTCACCGGCATCGGTCCCGGTGAGTGAGGAACCTTCGCGCTCAAATGCCGCCCCCAGTACCACATCATCATTCTGTGCAATCGCCTGAATCAGCTGGCGTCCCATGCGGCCACCGGCACCCGCAACCGCGAGCCGTAACTTACCCATATTTGTTATCCTCAGTTTTCTGTCTGTATGCCAGCAGATTAACGGCAGTCCGGCCGGATTACCAGTTACCCGCCGCTATCATCAGAAAATCACAATACAGCCCGCCGATTATCAGTAAAACTGTATTCGCCGGGCAGCGGACAAAAAAAAGCAGAACCGGTGTTCTGCTTTGCTGTATCAGACTTCTTTGATATCCACCCGTAACTCTTTCGGGACTTCAAAGATAATATTTTCCTCACGCCCCTCGAGCTGACTGATTTCGTCGGCCCCCAGTTCCTGAAGGCGGCTGATCACCTGCTGTACCAGCACATCCGGCGCAGATGCCCCGGCCGTCAGGCCGATAGTCTCGACATCATGAAGCCAGACAGGATTAATGTCATCGGCGGAATCAATCAGATAAGACGGTTTTCCGACCCGCTGCGCCAGTTCCGCCAGCCGGTTGGAGTTGGATGAGTTTTTGGAGCCGACCACCAGCACCAGATCTGCCTGACCCGCCAGATCCCGTACCGCTTCCTGACGGTTGGTGGTGGCATAGCAGATATCATCTTTGCGCGGCCCGATAATTTTCGGGAAACGGGCATTCAACGCATCAATAACTTCGGAGGTATCATCAACAGACAGTGTGGTCTGCGTCATAAAGCTGAGGTTTTCCTCATCTTTGACTTTCAGCTTCCACACATCTTCCGGGGATTCCACCAGATACATGCCGCCTTCCGGGTTGTTGTACTGCCCCATCGTCCCTTCCACTTCCGGATGTCCGGCGTGGCCGATCAGAATCGCTTCTTTACCTTTGCGGCTGGCGCGGGCGACTTCCATATGCACTTTGGTGACCAGCGGACAGGTGGCATCAAACAGCATGGTGAGATTGCGGGAACGCGCTTCCTGACGGATCGCCTGTGAGACACCGTGGGCGGAGAAGATCAGAATGGCGTTATCCGGCACTTCAGCGATTTCCTCAATAAAAATCGCGCCGCGCTCACGCAGATCATTGACCACATAGCGGTTGTGCACGACTTCATGACGGACGTAGATAGGCGCGCCGTATAACGCCAGCGCCCGCTCCACAATACTGATTGCCCGGTCAACACCTGCACAGAACCCCCGCGGGTTAGCCAGTAAAATACGCACGTTCAGCCTCCAAACCATCGCCCGGACGGGCAGTAAAACAAACATTCAACATTTGCGCGCTACTATACCAGAGCCGTCCCCCGGACCGTAATGCTAATTATTGCTCTGTTTATTATGCGGTGACGTCACGGACACTGATATCAAACGTCACATCCTGTCCGCACAGCGGATGATTGAAATCCACCTCGACAGAATCTTCGGTAACGGATTTGATAATTCCCGGCATTTCACTGCCGTTCATGGCGGTAAACAGCATGATCGTACCGGTTTCCGGCAGGCCGGCTTCCAGGAAATCAGCGGCGGAGAAAAACTGAATCAGATCCGGGCTCGGCTTGCCGAATACCGCTTCACCGGGCAGTGTGAAGGTTTTTTTATCCCCGGCGGATAAGCCCAGTAATTGCTGCTCCAGTGCGTCAGACAAACTGCCGTCACCGAGACGGAACAGTGCCGGTTTGCCCTGCGCCTCTGTGGAATCTGCTACCGAGCCGTCAGACAGTGTTAAGGTGTAATCCAGTAATACGCTGTGATGTTCTGCAACCTGCATATGATTATTACTCTCTGTATCAGATAAAAAATATCCGCCTCGCGGCGGATATTCGGGTCATCAGTCTGATGATGTCTTATTCTCTGGTTTGTCGCTTTTCTTACCGTCAGGGATAAAGCTTTCTATAATGATAAGCCCCGCCCCGATGATGATCCAGCTGTCCGCCAGGTTGAACGTCGGCCAGTGCCAGTCACCGACATAAAAGTCGATGTAATCCACCACAAAGCCGTGCATCAGGCGATCAAGCAGGTTGCCGAGCGCCCCGCCGATAATCAGTGCATAGGCAATATTACTGAGTTTATTACGCGCACTGGTGCGGTACATCATCACTAATAATGTCACGGAGATACCGATAGCCACCGCTGTGAAGAACCAGCGCTGCCAGCCGCCCTGAGATGCGAGGAAGCTGAATGCGGCACCGTAATTCCGCACATAGGTCAGATTAAAGTACGGTATCAGTGATGTGGATTCATGCAGCCCGTAATTGGCTAAAATCAGCTGCTTTGAAATCGCATCCAGTACCAGTACCAGGACCGCCAGCCACAGCCAGCGCAATCCGGTCGAACACAGTGGTTTTTTCATTTATCAGGCAAACTTACGTTCTTCACCGTTTCCGGCTACGTTTGTCACACAGCGGCCGCACAGTTCAGGATATTCACTGTCCTGACCGATATCGGTCGCATAATGCCAGCAACGCGGACACTTACTGCCTTCCGCTTTGCCGAAGCCGATGCGCAGGCCGTCCAGCTCACTGTTTACCGCACTTTCCGGTGCCGCAGACAGCGGTTTCACATCTGCCTGAGAGGTCAGCAGCACGAAACGCAGTTCATTACCCAGGCTGTTCAGCTGTGCCGCCAGGGCATCATCCGCATACAGGGTCACCGCTGCTTCCAGCGAGCCGCCAATCTGTTTATCAGCACGTGCCTGCTCCAGCACTTTGTTGACTTCACCACGCACCGCCAGCAGCGTTGCCCAGTAATCATCGTTCATGCTGTCCTGTGCATTCAGCCCGAACAGGCCGTCATACCACTCTTCAGTGAAGACGTACTGCGGACGTTTGCCCGGCATCACATTCCAGATTTCATCGGCGGTGAAGGACATGATCGGTGCCATCCAGCGAACCAGTGCTTCCGCGATATGGAACAGTGCGGTCTGACAGCTGCGGCGCGCCAGGCCATCGCTTTTCGCGGTGTACTGACGATCTTTGATGATATCCAGGTAGAAAGAGCCCATTTCCACCGAGCAGAACTGCATCAGACGCTGCACCACTTCATGGAAATCATAGGCTTCATACGATTTCAGAATATCAGTCTGTGCCGCCAGCGCACGACCGACAGCCCAGCGGTCTGCCACAATCATCTCTTCCGGTTTCACCATATCAGTTTCCGGATTGAAACCATTGAGGTTTGCCAGCAGGAAGCGCGCGGTGTTACGGATACGGCGGTAAGAATCCGCAGAGCGTTTCAGGATTTCATCCGAAACGGCGATTTCACCGGAGTAGTCAGTAGAAGCAACCCACAGACGCAGGATATCCGCGCCGAGTTTGTTCATCACATCCTGCGGGCTGATGGTGTTGCCCAGCGATTTGGACATTTTGCGTCCCTGACCATCGACGGTGAAGCCGTGAGTCAGTACTTCGCGGTAAGGCGCTTTGCCTTTCATCGCGGTAGACAGCATCAGTGAGGACATAAACCAGCCGCGGTGCTGGTCAGAACCTTCCAGATACATGTCCGCAGAATTGCCATGGAACTCAGGGCGGGCATCGACAACAGCAAAATGGGTGGATCCGGAGTCAAACCAGACATCCAGGGTATCCGGCACTTTTTCATAGATATCGGCATCATCACCCAGCAGGTCACGCGGGTCGAGATCCCACCATGCCTGAATACCGTGCTCTTCCACACGTTTGGCAACCGCTTCCATCAGTTCCAGCGTGCGCGGGTGCAGTTCCTGGGTCTCTTTATGGACAAACAGAGACATCGGCGTGCCCCAGGTACGCTGACGGGAGATACACCAGTCCGGACGGTTTTCCACCATCGCGGTGATACGCGCTTCGCCCCAGCCAGGGATCCACTTCACGCCTTTGATTTCATTCAGAGACTGCGGACGCAGACCGTTCACGTCCATGCCGATAAACCACTGCGGCGTGGCACGGAAGATGACCGGCGTTTTGTGACGCCAGCAACACGGATAGCTGTGCGAGATATTTTCGCTGTGCAGCAGCGCGCCTTTCTCTTTCAGCAGTTCCAGAATGATGTCATTGGCTTTCAGCACAAACACGCCGTCCAGTGACGGATAGGTGCCGCTGACATAACAGCCGTTCGGGCCGACCGGGTTGGCGGTTTCCAGACCGTATTTCTGACCGATTACATAGTCGTCCGGACCGTGGCCCGGGGCGGTATGCACAGCACCGGTACCTGCATCCAGGGTGACGTGATCGCCGAGGATAGCCGGAACATCAAAGCCCATAAACGGATGATTAAAACGCAGCAATTCCAGGTCGCTGCCTTTGCAGTCTGCTTCAACAGTCCAACTGGTGATACCGGCGCGTTTCATCACGCTTTCCACCAGATCAGCGGCCAGAATCAGGCGCTCGTCGTTTACACGGACTAACTGATAATCAAATTCCGGATTCAGGGAAATTGCGCGGTTTGCCGGTAAGGTCCACGGCGTGGTGGTCCAGATAACCAGAGAAACCGGCAGCCCGTCATTTTCCACGCCGAATTTGCTGTAAACGGTATCCGCATCAACAGCAGTGAAGCGCACGTCAATAGACGGAGAGGTTTTGTCGTAATATTCCACTTCCGCTTCCGCCAGGGAAGAGGCACAGGAGGTACACCAGTGAACCGGTTTCGCCCCTTTGACCAGATGGCCGTTGGCAATCACTTTTGCCAGTGCGCGGATAATGTGCGCTTCGGTTTTGAAGTCCATGGTCAGGTACGGATGATCCCACTCACCCAGCACGCCCAGACGGATAAAGTCTTCCTTCTGGCCTTCAATCTGCTCTTTTGCGTATTCGCGGCAGGCGGCACGGAACTCAGCCGGCGTGACTTTGTCACCCGGCTTGCCAATCACCTGTTCAACTTTGTGTTCAATCGGTAAGCCGTGGCAGTCCCAGCCCGGAATATACGGGGAGTCGAAACCGGCCATGCCTTTGGATTTAATAATAATATCTTTGAGAATTTTATTGACTGAGTGACCAATGTGAATGCTGCCGTTTGCATACGGAGGACCGTCATGCAGGATAAAGGTTTTTTTACCGGTTTTGGCTTTACGGATCGCCTGGTACAGACCTTCTTTGTACCAGCGTTTCAGCATATCAGGTTCGCGCTTTGCTAAGTCCCCGCGCATAGGGAACCCTGTCTCCGGGAGATTCAGGGTATTTTTATAGTCACTCATTCGATTCTCAGTTCCAATATTATTCCGTTAAACACATAACGAGGGGTTGGATTGTAAAAATTCCCTTGCCGCAATCTCATCCCGCGCGATTTGCGCTTTCAGCTCATCGAGCGAGGCAAACCGCTGTTCATTTCGCAATTTCTTGCGCAGTACCACATCCGGATGCTGCCCGTATAAATCCATAGACACATCAATCAGATGAACTTCCAGTTGCTGGCTCTTACCCTGTACCGTCGGGCGGGAGCCGATATTAGCCACACCCGGCAGCGGATGCGGCCCGAGGCCGTAAACGTCCACAGCGTACACACCGTGTACCGGTGCCGCCAGACGTTTCAGGGGGATATTGGCAGTCGGGAAACCGATGGTGCGCCCGAGTTCGTTGCCGTGCACCACGCGCCCGCTGATGCGGTAAGGGTGCCCGAGCAGCGCCTCAGCCTGCGCCAGATCGTCGTTTTCCAGCGCGCGGCGGATGACCGTGCTGCTGATCCGTTTGCCGTTATCACAAAAACTTTCCGTGCTGCGAACCGTGAAACCATACTGTTTCCCCGCTTCACACAGCCCGTGAAAATCGCCCTGACGATTTTTTCCGAAACGAAAATCATCCCCGACCACCAGAAACTTCACCCCCAGCTGTTCAACCAGCAGGTGTGAGATAAAGGCATCCGGTGTCAGCGATGCAAATTGTTTACTGAATTTAACACACAATAAGTAGTCCGCACCGTACTGCGCAAGATATTTTACCTTATCGCGCAGCCGGGTCAGGCGTGCCGGCGCTTTATCCGGGGCAAAAAATTCCAGCGGCTGCGGCTCGAAGATCATGACGACCGACGGCAGCCCCAGACGTTTTCCTTCCTGCGCCAGATGTGACAGTAATGCCTGATGTCCGCGATGAACGCCATCAAAATTACCGATAGTCAGCACGCAACCATGGTGACGCGCACGAATATTGTGAGTACCGCGAATTAGCTCCATAGCCGGCTCAATACAGTCAAAATTAGTCCGATTATACCTTGTCCGCCGCGTCAGGTTAACCCACTAATGCGGCTGAATCGCGAATTCTCTGTACAAAAAACGGAGCATCCCCTTCTGCGGAAAGTGAAAAATCATTTTTTTCGTCAGAATCTTACCATTCCGGTGACTTTTTTCCGTGTAAGGGCTGTATTCCCGCTGCGTAAACTGATAAAATCCCCGCCCATCACAACGTACATTTGCGTCGCTGTACAACGACGCATATTTGCACAAATCCATTGACAAAATAAAGCGGAGCAGGCATATTCCTCCACCTTTGTATTGTCCTCGAAGAATATATTTGGGAGTTGGACCTTGGCTAATATCAAATCAGCTAAGAAACGCGCCATTCAGTCTGAAAAACGTCGCCAGCACAATGCTAGCCGTCGTTCTATGGTGCGCACCTTTATCAAGAAGGTTTACGCTGCTATCGCTGCCGGCGACAAAGAAGCTGCTCAGAACGCATTTAATGACATGCAACCACTTGTGGATCGTCACGCTGCTAAAGGCCTGATCCATAAGAACAAGGCTGCCCGTCATAAGGCGAACCTGGCTGCTCAGATCAAAGCAATGTAATCTGATTGTGCAGACATAAAAAAACCGGCTGATGCCGGTTTTTTTATGTCCTTTTTTCGCCTCAGTCCGGCAAACCGATATCCGCAGACGACTGCGAACCGCTGAACAATGCAGAGAAATCCTTGTTACACACCCGCTGAACCGCCGGATGCTGGATCATACGCTCGGCAAAAATCACATAATACTCTTCTTTGATGGTATCCACTGTTCCCAGTTCGACAACATCACTGTCCGCAAAGATACCTTTGCTGTAGAGTGACGGCGCCACAAAAATCGCATTGTGATACATCCCGAATGCTTTCATCAGTGCCGCATCATCAAACTCACCCAGAATTTCCACTTCCAGGTTTTTATTGCGGATCCAGGTCAGTAACTGACGACCGAGCATTGAACGGCGGCCGGGAACCAGCAGACGGCGCTCTTCCAGACATTCCGGAAACGGCTTCTGCGGCGCGGGCTGACGACAGTAGAAACTCATACTGCACTCCCCGAGTTTCACGGAGAACAGCCCTTCCTGCTGGGTCGAATCCACCGGGCAGTCCGAAAGGATCATATCCAGTTTATGCTGACTGAGCTGCTCCAGCAGCATTTCGTGCGTGGATTCAAAACAGCGCAGGTGAATTTGCTCATGCTCCATCACCGCCGTTTCCAGCACTTTACTGACCAGGCGTTTTGACAGTGCGTCCGCGACCCCGACATCAAACAACAGATTGGATTCGCGGCTGTAAGTGACAATATCCAGCATCTCCTGGCTCAGCATAAACATTTTGTCCGCATAGCGGAACACCAGCTGACCCAGCTCTGATGGCACCAGGCCGCGTCCCTGACGTTTGAACAGCTTACCGTCCAGACGCTCTTCCAGCGCCTTGATTTGACCGGTAATGGTTTGCGGGGTCAGGTAGAGTGCTTCTGCCGCCCCCACCACCGACCCTTCTTTGCAGACGTGCCAGAAATAATAGAGGTGATTGTAGTTTAAATGGGAGACTCGCATAGTTTTTCCCGGTACATGCCTTATCTTTTTTTGATGGTTAACTCGGAAATTCTGTTGTATTCACCGGCCGGGGAGGCCGGTGAACAGCGGATTACTGCCGGACTGTTTTCTTCGGTAACACGGAATGGAGCAGGAACAACCCGGTGACTGCCGCCATGGTGGAACCAATCAGAATTCCCAGCTTAGAGTAGGTGTTAAATGCTTCCGGAAGCCCGGTAAATGCCAGTCCCGCGATAAAGATAGACATTGTAAAACCGATCCCGCATAACACCGATACAGCAAATATCTGATTAAGAGTAATCCTCTCCGGCAATTTTGCAAAGCCCAGTTTTACCGAAATCAGACATGCGGTGAAAATCCCCAGCGGTTTCCCGATAAACAGGCCGAGCAGGATCCCCAGCGGCAGTGTGCCCATCAGTGCATCAAAAGAAATACCCTGAACACTGACACCCGCATTGGCAAAGGCAAACAGCGGCAGGATCAGAAACGCCACCCACGGATGCAATACGTGTTCCAGCTCCTCTGACGGTGAGTGCTCACCATCTTTGCTGCGCAGCGGGATCAGGAACCCGACGATCACCCCGGCCAGGGTTGCGTGTACACCGGATTTCAGAATACACACCCACAATATCAGCCCGGCAATCATATACGCGGCGGTATTGCTGACGTTACGCAGGTTCATCACACACAGTACCACCACCATCAGTGCCGCCAGCAGCAGTGCGGTCAGTGAAACGGTTTTGGTGTAAAACAGCGCGATAATGACGATAACCCCGAGGTCATCAATAATCGCCAGCGCCAGCAGAAAGACTTTCAGCTCTGTCGGCACGCGTTTGCCCAGTAATGCCATCACGCCGAGCGCAAACGCAATATCGGTTGCAGCCGGAATCGCCCAGCCCTGTGCAGCGGCGGCATCCCCGCCGTTAAACAGCAGATAGACCAATGCCGGGGCTATCATACCGCCGAGTGCGGCAATCGCCGGAAACATCGCTTTGTCGCGCCCGGCCAGAGAACCGGTCATCAGCTCTCTTTTTACTTCCAGCCCGACGACCAGGAAAAATATCGCCATCAGGGCGTCATTAATCCATAATAACAAGGGCTTATCAATTTCCAGTGCCGCAAATTTTACAGCAACAGGAATATCAAGAAACGACTGATACAGCGCAGACAGCGGCGTATTTGCCATTACCAGCGCAATCAATGCGGCGATAATGAGCAGTATGCCGCCTGCGGCTTCGAGTTTTAAGAACTGTCGGATAATTGCGGTCATGGGTTAACTCCTTTAAGACTGTCGGCGTTAATAATATGCAAACAATTAACTCGAAAAAAGCAGATTATTCGACAACAATAACTCGGTAATTTCTGATCAATAGGGGTTTACATCACAAAATTTACTGATAAACACCCCTAAACTAACTTTATATTAACATTTTAGTTTTTATGACGTGTATCGTATGATCCCTCATACCGGCGGATATTCTGCTGTCGTTACTACCGCTCACTGAATAAAACAGGTTATCCCATGTCCGCCACGCTGTTTATTGCTGTACTGTTTGCTGCCTTTTTTCATGCATCCTGGAATGCGGTGATTAAATTTGGTCAGGATCGCTTTCTGGGTATCGCGGTGATGACCATCTGGTCCGGCGTGGTCTCTGTTCCCGCCCTGTTCTGGCTGGGCCTGCCGGATGCCGCCGCGGTAAAATGGCTGCTGCTGTCTGCCCTGTTTCACATCGGTTATGTCATCTGCCTGAGCAAAGCGTATTCAAGGGGCGATCTCAGCCAGATTTACCCGGTTTCCCGGGGTTGTGCTCCGCTGCTGACTACCCTTTTTGCGGTACTTCTGTTTGGTGAGCATCTGCCGTGGCTCTCTTTAGCCGGTATTCTGCTGATTATCACCGGGGTTATCCTTCCCGCACTGAAACACCGGACGTCCGGACATGCCCGCAGCGGGCTGATCTATGCGGTGATCACCGCCTTTTTTACCGCCTGTTACACACTCTCCGACGGCTTCGGTGCCCGCAGCAGTACAGACTCACTGACTTATATTTTCTGGTTGTTCGCCCTGAACGGGCTGGTGATGGTCGTGATGGGTTTTGCCCGTTACCGCCACCATTTCACCCATGATTTTCTGCGCTACAGCAAGCCCGGGCTGACCGGCGGCATCCTGCAAATCTTCAGCTACGGCATTGTGATATGGGCGATGGGACAGGCACCGATTATGATTGTCGCAGCGTTACGGGAGACCAGCGTGCTGTTCGCACTGCTGCTCTCCGCGTATTTCCTGAAAGAAAAGCTGACCCCCACCCGGATTCTGGCCGCCTGTATTATTGTGACTGGGGTGATTGTAACGAAACTGGGCGGTTAGTCCGGTTTTTTATTATACAACCGCCTCAGGTGCCGGCAGCTCAACCGGGCCGCTGGTCTTAATATTAACCGGTATTGATAGTTTCAGGTCGGCAATATTTTCCGGCTCACCATACTTTACGGCGCGCAGGCTTTTCTCAAGCACAAAAAGTCCCAGATCCTGATGTTTCCCCATAATCTCTTTGGTCGTATAAACTGCGGAATCCGGCAGTGTTGCGTCACGGAGCGATACAGGGGAACGGCTGCAATCCTTATTGATTTCAATAATTTTGGTGCATTGTTTCTGAATTTTATCCAGAACACGGCCTTTGCAGAAACGTGAGAGAATTGACTGATTCTCCCGGTATCCCTTGATTTCATCTGCGATATTTTTAAACGGGGTCATATCCAGTCCCGCAACAAGATGTCCGAACACATCCTTCAGAGCCGTAAAGTTCCTGGTTCCCAGTAGTTCAGCCTGCTCTTTTGTGCAGCAGAATTGCTGCTCCGATGAATTCTGCACACCCGAGATAAAACGACTGAGCCCGCCGTTTCCGAACTTTTCTGATGTATCTTTAATGAGTTCTGTAACAGATACTGCCTGACCGGTGATTTTCATATTGTTTGCCTTAACGAATAAATGGTTAAAGCAGAATAGAAAAACCGGCGCTAAATGCTTGTATAAAGCGCACAAAAAAACCGGCCGGAAAAATTTTCCGGCCGGTTTTGATATCACTTATCTGACAGTGACTTATTTGGTCAGGTCATCAAAGAATTTTTTCACGCCGTCAAAGAAGCGTTTTGCTTTCGGGGTGTTGTTGTGACCGCTCTGACCATCTACGGATTCACCGAACTCACGTAACAGTGCTTTCTGTTTTTCGCTCAGTTTCACCGGGGTTTCCACCACCACACGGCACATCAGGTCGCCCTGCATTCCGCCGCGCGCCGGTCTGACACCTTTGCCTTTCATGCGGAACAGTTTGCCGGTCTGGGTTTCTGCCGGGATTTTCAGCTTAACGCGCCCATCCAGTGTCGGAACTTCAATCTCACCGCCCAGCGCCGCAACGGTAAAGCCAATCGGCACTTCACAGTAGAGATTGCTGCCGTCACGCTCGAAGATATTGTGCTGGCGGACGTGAACCTCGACATACAGATCGCCTGCCGGAGCCCCCATTTCGCCTGCTTCACCTTCACCGGTCAGACGGATACGGTCACCGCTGTCCATCCCCGCCGGGATTTTGACTGACAGGGTTTTATAGCGTTCAACACGCCCGTGACCATGACATTTGCTGCACGGATCTTTGATGATTTTGCCGCGGCCGTGACAGGTCGGACACGCCTGCTGCACCGCAAAGAAGCCCTGGCGCATCTGCACCTGGCCCATACCGTGACAGGTCGGACATTCCTGCGGCTCAGTACCTTCTTTCGCCCCGCTGCCGTGACATTTATCACAGGTCTCCAGGGTCGGAATACGGATCTCTTTGGTCACACCACGAACCGCTTCTTCAAGGGTCAGTTCGATGTTGTAACGCAGGTCTGCTCCGCGTGCCGCGCGTTGCTGACGGCGACCACCACCAAAAATATCACCGAAGACGTCACCAAAGATATCACCGAAGTCAGCACCGCCGAAACCGCCGCCGCCAAATCCGCCGCCACCGCCCATACCGCCCTGCTCAAATGCTGCGTGGCCGTACTGGTCATAAGCCGCACGTTTCTGTGCGTCGGTGAGGATCTCGTATGCTTCTTTTACTTCTTTGAATTTATCTTCCGCGTCTTTATCGCCCTGATTACGGTCAGGGTGATATTTCATCGCAAGGCGTTTGTAGGCTTTTTTAATCTCTTTGTCATCCGCAGATTTCGAGACGCCCAACACCTCGTAGTAATCTTTTTTTGCCATCCGTTTTGTCCCTTAACACAAGCACACGGGCGCAGAGTTTCCTCAACGCCCGTGCCGGTTTTCAGTGATTAATAACAGTCATCACCGCGCCCGCTAAGGGCCTTATTTTTTGTCTTTGCTGTCGTCAACTTCTTCGAATTCAGCATCAACAACATCATCATTTTTACCTGCATCCTGCGCGGCATCAGCACCTGCTGCACCTGCCTGCGCCTGCTGCTGGGCAATTTCCATCAGTTTGGCAGAGGCATCGATCAGGGCTTTCGTTTTCTCTTCGATAGCCGCTTTATCTTCGCCTTTCACTGCGATTTCCAGCTCACTCACCGCCTGCTCGATTTTCACTTTATCGTCGCCCGGCAGTTTGTCGCCCGCTTCTTCGATCTGTTTACGGGTAGCGTGAACCAGCTGATCGGCCTGGTTACGAACCTGTACCAGCTCTTCGAACTTACGGTCAGCTTCGGCGTTCGCTTCCGCATCACGTACCATTTTCTGGATCTCTTCCTCGTTCAGACCGGAAGAGGCCTTGATGGTGATGTTCTGCTCACGGCCGCTGTTTTTGTCTTTCGCGGACACATGCAGGATACCGTCGGCATCGATGTCAAAAGTAACTTCGATCTGCGGCATACCGCGCGGAGCAGCCTGAATACCATCCAGGTTAAACTGACCCAGCGATTTGTTGTCACCGGAACGTTTACGCTCACCCTGCAGAACATGGATAGTTACCGCAGACTGGTTGTCTTCCGCTGTGGAGAACACCTGGCTGTGTTTGGTCGGGATAGTGGTGTTCTTCGCAATCAGCGGAGTCATCACGCCGCCCATGGTTTCGATACCCAGAGACAGCGGGGTAACGTCCAGCAGCAGCACGTCTTTAACATCACCACCTAACACACCGCCCTGTACCGCAGCACCAACAGCCACAGCTTCGTCCGGGTTCACGTCTTTACGCGGTTCTTTACCGAAGAAATCAGCAACGGTTTTCTGAACCAGCGGCATACGGGTCTGACCACCGACCAGGATAACATCATTGATGTCATTCACTGACAGGCCGGCATCCTGTAATGCAACCTTGACCGGGTCCATAGAGCGTTTAACCAGATCTTCAACCAGTGATTCCAGTTTCGCACGGGTCACTTTAATGTTCATGTGTTTAGGACCGGTCGCGTCCGCCGTGATGTACGGCAGGTTAACGTCAGTCTGCTGTGCGGAAGAAAGCTCGATTTTTGCTTTCTCGGCAGCTTCTTTCAGACGCTGCATTGCCAGCGGGTCGTTACGCAGATCGATACCCTGTTCTTTCTTAAACTCTTCAACCAGATAGTTGATCATGCGGCTGTCGAAGTCTTCACCCCCTAAGTGGGTGTCGCCGTTCGTTGCCAGCACTTCATAGGTTTTTTCGCCGTCAACTTCATCGATTTCGATGATGGAGATATCGAAAGTACCACCACCGAGGTCGAAGACCGCGATAGTACGGTTACCCACTTCACGGTCAAGGCCGTAAGCCAGTGCCGCTGCAGTCGGTTCGTTGATAATACGTTTTACATCCAGACCTGCGATACGGCCGGCATCTTTGGTTGCCTGACGCTGAGCATCGTTAAAGTAAGCAGGTACGGTGATAACCGCTTCGGTTACCGGCTCGCCGAGATAATCTTCAGCGGTTTTCTTCATTTTTTTCAGGACTTCAGCAGAAACCTGTGGTGGTGCCATTTTCTGGCCTTTTGCTTCCACCCATGCGTCGCCGTTATCAGAACCGACAATTTTGTACGGCATGATGTTCATATCGCGGCGCACTTCTTCATCGTCAAAACGACGACCAATCAGACGTTTGATTGCAAACAGTGTGTTCTGCGGGTTGGTAACAGCCTGACGTTTTGCCGGCTGACCGACCAGGATTTCACCATCCTGTGTATACGCAATAATTGACGGCGTTGTGCGGTCGCCTTCTGCGTTCTCCAGGACACGTGCCTGATTACCATCCATTACAGCAACACAAGAGTTGGTTGTACCTAAGTCGATACCAATAATTTTACCCATCTAAAGGCCTCCGAATAATTCTGTTCGTCTTACGCTACCGATGTATATGAGGTTCAATTTTCACTTTTCAAGAAAAAATTTTTCACTCACCCGTTACCCGGAACCTTTCCGGCGGTACCGGACACCCGCAGCGTTAAAGGGGATTCAACTGAGTTTCAGTTTCCGATGACAAGTAGATGGGGCCATAAATACATTCATCAAGGGGAAAATGAAAAAAAAAACAGATTATTTAAAAGAAAATGATGAAACACTGAAAAATGCCGCGCTCACAGTCATATCAGCACGGCATTCACACAGCACAATGCAGGAGATATCAGGAGCTGAACACCATCATCCGCTGACGTACCGCTGCTTTCCCCATATACAACCCCAGCAACAGGCCGATCAGCGAAAGTCCCAGCATATAATATGCCGGTGCCAGCGGTGTCCATTTCAGGAACAGTGTGACCACCACCGGCGTCAGTCCGCCGAAAATGGCATAAGAAAGATTGTAGGAAAACGAAATACCACTGAAGCGGATCTCCGCCGGGTAGCTGTTTACCATCACAAACGGGATCGCCCCCACCACGCCGACACTGAATCCGGCCAGTCCGTAGGTCAGCGATAGCGGCGTCCCCGGCTCACCGGCGGTCAGATAGAAATAGCCGGTGCAGACCGCCAGCAGCAGACTGCCGACGGTAAAGACCACGGAAGCACCCAGTTTGTCACACAGATAACCCGCCACCAGACACCCGGCGCACAGCGCCAGAATCGCGGTCATATTAGCAACAGACACCACCGCTTTTGCCAGGCCGAACTCTGTCTGCAAATACGCCGGTGTCAGCAGGATCACCACCACGACCCCGGCGGAGAGCAACCAGGTCAGCAGCATGGAGATCACAATCGCTTCTTTGTGATTCACCACCACGGTTTTCAGCGGCAACTCTTTAGCCAGTGCTTTTTGCTGTTTCATCTCCTGAAAGATCGGCGTTTCCGCCAGCCAGCGGCGCAGATACAGTGCCACAAAGCCGAAAATCCCCCCGAGGAAGAACGGTACACGCCAGCCCCAGGCCAGCTGCTGCGCTTCAGTAAAGCGTGTCGCCATCATCATGGCCACCAGCGAGCCGAGCAGGATACCGACTGTCAGCCCCGCCGTCAGCGTGCCGCAGGCAATACCGATACGGTGCTTCGGCACATGCTCGGAGACAAATACCCAGGCGCCCGGCACTTCCCCGCCGATCGCAGCCCCCTGCATCACCCGCATTAATAAAAGCAGTAACGGCGCGGCAATGCCGATAGATTCATAGGTCGGCAGCAGGCCGATACAGAGTGTCGGCACCGCCATCAGCAGAATACTGAGGGAGAACATTTTTTTACGCCCGACCAGGTCACCGAAATGTGCCATTACAATACCGCCCAGCGGGCGCACCAGATAACCGGCAGCAAAGATCCCGAAGGTCTGCATCTGCACCAGCCACGCAGGGATGTCCGGCGGAAAGAACAGTTTGCCGATAGTGACGGCAAAAAAGATGAAAATAATAAAATCGTAAAATTCGAGTGCGCCGCCCAGGGCCGCGAGAGAGAGTGTTTTATAATCCTGCCGGTTGAGTGTCCGGGGAAGGGTCTGTGCCATGGGTTCACCTTTCCTGTCTTTACATTGCTGTTATCTTTACTTTACATAAACGGATAACCGCATCATAGGACAAGAAAGGTGTCCGGGGGAATGTTTTTTATTTTATGCTGAAAACGCAGTATTACTGCGGCTTTATTGCTGATTTCGGACGAAACGCCGCGACAATTTCAGGGTCAGTTTCAATGTAAGGCCCGTCGAGCAATTGTATACAATACGGTACACTTGCAAAAATACCGGAAACCATCACGTTGCCGTTTTCATCTTTCAGCCCTTCCAGGGTCTCAGCGATAGCTTTCGGCTGACCCGGCAGATTGAGGATCAGCGACTGATTGCGGATCACCCCCACCTGGCGGGATAAGATTGCCGTCGGCACAAATTTCAGGCTGATCTGACGCATCTGCTCGCCGAAACCCGGCATTTCACGATCCGCCACCGCCAGTGTTGCATCCGGAGTCACATCACGCCGCGCCGGGCCGGTTCCGCCGGTTGTCAGCACCAGATGGCAGCCGAATTCATCCACCAGCTCGCACAGCGTCTGGCTGATCATCGCTTCTTCATCCGGGATCAGGCGGGTTTCTGTCTGAAAAGGCGTGGTGATGGTTTTTTCCAGCCATGCCTGTAAGGCCGGAATGCCTTTATCTTCATAAATACCACCGGATGCGCGGTCAGAAACCGAGACAAGACCGATGCGCAACACATTGTTCATAGTCACCTCAACGTCATTTTGACTCCGGGGCACAGCATAGCATTGCCGCCGGAAACAAAAAAGGCAGCCTCCCGGCTGCCTCCTGAATCTGACTGTATTATAACGATTACAGCAGATCGGCGATCATTTTTTCCAGTTTGCCCTGGTCTACCGCAAACTTACGGATACCGTCAGCCAGTTTCTCGGTCGCCATAGCGTCACTGTGGTGACCCCAGTAGAACTCAGCTTCTGTCAGCGGTGCCGGACGCGCTTTCACTTCGCCTTTGTATTCCAGTTTGCGTTCAACCGCGCCGGTCGCTTCTGACAGCTCTTTCAGCAGTGCAGGGGCGATGGTCAGGCGGTCACAGCCGGCCAGTTCCAGGATTTCACCTGAGTTACGGAAGCTTGCGCCCATAACCACGGTTTTGTAGCCGTGCTCTTTGTAGTAGTTGTAGATTTCAGTCACTGAAATCACGCCCGGATCTTCTGCCGGTGCGAACTCTTTCTTGTCACTGTTTGCTTTGTACCAGTCGAGGATACGGCCGACAAACGGCGAAATCAGGTATACACCTGCTTCCGCGCAGGCACGCGCCTGAGCAAAGGAGAACAGCAGTGTCAGGTTACAGTTGATGCCTTCTTTTTCCAGCTGCTCCGCCGCGCGGATACCCTGCCAGGTGGAAGCCAGTTTGATCAGGATACGATCATTGCTGATACCGGCATCGTTATACAGTTTGATGAGACGTTTTGCTTTGGCGATACTTGCCTGCGTGTCATAAGAGAGACGGGCATCCACTTCTGTGGAGATGCGACCAGGGATCAGTTTCAGGATCTCCAGACCGATATTCACCGCCAGTTTGTCACCGGCATCGATAATCTGCTGTTCACGTGAATCGCTCTGCGCACGCGCCCAGGTCACCGCATCATCAATTAACTTACGGTACTCCGGAATCTGCGCCGCATTGAGGATCAGAGAAGGGTTGGTGGTGGCATCCTGTGGTTTATACAGTTTCATCGCTTCGATGTCACCGGTATCGGCCACGACCGTGGTCAGATTACGCAGGGAAGTTAATTTATCGGTCATTTTCGTCTCTCATCTTATGTCAGAAGATACCCGGAATAATTCGGGATGCCTGCCGGTGAACTTTGCGTAGTCAACACCCGGTAACCCTGAAGTATAACGAGTACAGATGGCAATATGCCGCAACTGCACCTGATAATATCACGGACAGCCCGCCGCGCAAGCAGGGAAAATCCGGTGCCGCACCGGTGGTCCGCCGTTATTCTGCGGTAATCCGGAGTGTCTCCTGTTTTGAGCCTGTCACCGATTACAGTGATTTGCCCGCTCTGTGCTTTTTTTTGGTAGAGTACCGTTAATAATGACAATATCAGACCGGAGCCGACCATGCTGCTGACTATTTCCCCTGCCAAAACCCTCGACTATGACAGCCCGTTAGCCACTGAACGCCATACACAGCCAGCGCTGCTGGCGCAGTCAGAAGCGCTGATGGAAACCTGCCGCAAACTGACCCCGGCGGATATCGGCTCGCTGATGCATATCAGTGACAAACTGGCGGGTCTGAATGCTGCCCGTTTCGGGGAGTGGCAGCCGGATTTCACGCCGGACAATGCCCGCCAGGCCATTCTGGCATTTAAAGGGGATGTGTATACCGGGATGCAGGCGGAAACCTTCAGTGAAGACGATTTTGATTTCGCCCAGCAGCATCTGCGTATGCTCTCCGGCCTGTACGGCGTGCTGCGCCCGCTGGATCTGATGCAACCCTACCGTCTGGAAATGGGGACGAAACTCGCCAATCCGCGCGGCAACGATCTGTATGCGTTCTGGGGGGATATTATTACGGACAATCTGAATCAGGCGCTGGCTGCACAGGGTGATAATGTGCTGGTCAATCTGGCCTCTGATGAATACTTTAAAGCGGTGAAGCCGGCGAAACTGAATGCGGTGATTATCAAACCGGTTTTCCTCGATGAGAAAAACGGCAAGTACAAAGTGATCAGCTTCTATGCGAAGAAAGCGCGCGGCCTGATGAGCCGGTTTATTATTCAGAACCGCCTGACTCAGCCGTCTCAGCTGACAGAATTTAATCTCGACGGTTACCGTTTTGACGAAAGCCAGTCCGGTGAACGGGAACTGGTGTTTACACGACCGGAACACCACGCAGCATAACCGCAGGATAATTCAACTGCGCCATCCGTGGCGCAGTCTTCTCACATAACTGACAGGAAGTTACGGCTCCACCGTCTTCAGCAGATAGTCCCGCAGCGCGGCAAAATCCGCCGGTAATACCGCTGACAGCAGCGGCAAATCAGCGCGTTCCGCCAGTTCTGCCGGTAACGGCAGTTTACTGCCCAGAATCGCTTCCACACTCTCCAGGAATTTGGCCGGATGCGCTGTGCCGAGGAAAATACCGTACTCACCCGGCTGCAAATCACTTCGCAGCAAACGATAGGCAATCGCGGCATGCGGCTCGGAAATATAGCCTTTCGCAGCCAGATCGCGCAGGGTTTCCCGGGTTTCATCATCACTTACCGCACCGGAACGCAGCTCTTTCAGAGACCAGCCTTCACGCGCAAACAGCGCCTCAATACGCGGCCAGTTATTCGGCTGGCTGACGTCCATGGCGTTGGATAACGTTGCCACGGTCGCCGCCGGTTTCCACTGCCCGTCCGCCAGATAGCGCGGCACCGTGTCGTTGGCATTGGTCGCGGCGATAAAGCGTTTCACCGGCAGCCCCATCGCTTTCGCCAGCACCCCGGCGGTCAGGTCACCGAAGTTGCCACTCGGCACCGAAAACACCAGTTCACCGCGTTTTTCCGCCGGAACCTGTGCCACCGCTTCAAAGTAATAACAGATTTGTGCCAGCAGGCGGCTGATATTAATGGAGTTTGCCGAGTTCAGATGCAGCGTCTGTTTCAGTTCATCATCATCAAATGCCTGTTTCACCAGTGCCTGACAGGCATCGAAATCATCCTGCACCGCCACGGTGTGAATATTGCCGCCGAGAGTACAGAACAGTTTTTCCTGTAACGGACTGATTTTCCCCTGCGGATAAAGGATCACCACCTGCACGTTTTTCAGGCCGTAAAAGGCGTGTGCAACTGCCGCACCGGTATCCCCGGAAGTCGCGGTCAGAATAGTGACCGGTTTGTCACCGGCAACCGCTGCCAGCGCCTGGGCCATAAAACGCCCGCCGAAATCTTTGAATGCCAGTGTCGGGCCGTGAAACAGCTCCAGACAGGCCACATCCGGCTCCACCGGATTGAGCGGTGCCGGGAAGGCAAAGGCGGCACGGACACGCGCTGCCAGCTCAGCTTCCGGAATTTCATCACCAATCAGGGCATGCAGAATGGCGGTGCTGCGGCTGACAAAATCCATCGCCAGCAGCTTATCCATTTCCGCCGGTTCAAAAAACGGGATCTCACGCGGGAAGAACAGTCCCTGTCCGCGCCCCAGCCCCTGTTTTACCGCCTGTGCAAAACTGACTTTTTCACTCTCATCTTTTAAATTGTACAGTTCCATTTTTTACCTTTATGCACTTATCTGACGTGCGCCTTTGAGATCGAGACGGCACAGATGGACAAACCCTTCGCTGTTCTGCAAATACTGTGTGTTAAAGACATCCGCCACCTGCTCTGCCGCTGATTTGCTGTCACAGACCGCAAACAGGGTCGGCCCCGAGCCGGAGATGCCGCATGCCTTCGCGCCGCGTGCAAGCACCTGCTCACGGACCGCATCAAAATTCGGTAATAATTCACGGCGGTACGGCTCTGCCACCACATCACGGATCATCTCTGCTGCCAGATCCGCCTGTCCGGTATGACAGGCGTGGATAAACCCGGCCAGGTTGCGCCCGTGGCTGACAATATCCGCCCGTGAATAGGTCGCCGGTAAAATCGCCCGTGCCTGTGCCGTGGAGACTTTGATGCCGGGATACGCCATCACCCAGTACCAGTGTTCAAACCCCGGCACCGTCTGACTGACGCTGTCACCGGTTTCAATATTGAGCTGTAATCCGCCCAGGAAACAAGGTGCGACATTGTCATAATGCACACTGCCGGAGATACGCCCTTCCATCTCGCCCATCAGGCGCAGCAGCGTCATTTCATCCAGCGGTCTGCCGGTATATTCGTTCAGTGCCACCAGCGCGGCTACCACCGAGCAGGCGCTGGAGCCCAGCCCCGAGCCTACCGGCATATTTTTTTCCAGCACCATGGCGACCGGCAGATCATCATGAATGATCTCACTGAACCGTTCACGGCACTGATACACAATATTGTGCTTCGGGTTCACCGGCAGCTTCCCGGCAAAACGCCCGCGGTTTCTGAGTGAAAACGTCTCTGCCTTCGCGATGGACACACAGTCGCCGAGCAGTGCCCCGCTGACCGGAGACACTGCCGCACCCAGCACATCGAACCCCACACTCACATTCCCGATTGACGCCGGTGCATAAATTTTTATCACGTTTTACACTCCCAGTTTCCATGACATTGTCCGCAGCACATCCGCAAACACCCCTGCCGCTGTCACATCATTCCCCGCGCCGTAACCGCGCAGTACCAGCGGGATAGGCTGATAGTAGCGGGTATAAAACGCCAGGGCGTTCTCGCCGTTTTTCACTTTATACAGCGGATCGTTACCGTCTGCCTCAGTGATTTTCACCTGACAGCGGCCGTGATCGATAATGCCAACATAACGCAAAACGCGGCCTGCTTCTGCGGCTTTCGCCACACGCGCGGCAAAGGCCGCATCCAGTGACGGCAGATTCGCCATAAAGGTATTCACATCACCGGAAGCATCGAAGTCCGGCGGCAGCACGGAATCCACCTCAATATCCGCTAATTCAAGGGAGAGCCCGGCTTCACGGGCCAGGATCAGCAGCTTACGCGCCACATCCATCCCGGAGAGATCATCACGCGGATCCGGCTCGGTAAAGCCCTTGGCTTTCGCTGCAGCCGTTGCCTCAGACAACGACATCCCTTCATCCAGCATACCGAAAATAAAGGAGAGCGAACCGGACAGAATACCGCTGAACTGAACCAGCTCATCCCCCGCATTGAGCAGGTTTTGCAGGTTTTCGATCACCGGCAGCCCGGCACCGACGTTGGTGTCATAACGGAACTGACGTTTTGATGCCGCCGCCGCACTGCGCAATTCATGGTAGTAATCCATCGACAGAGTGTTGGCTTTTTTATTCGGCGTTACCACGTTGAAACCGTCTTTCAGAAAATCCGCATATTGCAGGGCGATTTCCTCATTCGATGTACAGTCCACAATCACCGGGTTGAGGAAGTGATATTCTTTTTCCAGGCGGATCAGACGGCTGAGGCTGAACGGCTCTTTGGCCTGCGCCAGCGACTGACGCCAGTCCTGTAAATCAATGCCGCGCATATTGGTCAGCATCGCTTTTGAGTTGGCGATACCGCACACACGCAGGTCGATACTCCGGGCTTTCAGCCACGCCTGCTGGCGGCGGATCTGCTCCAGCAGCGCACTGCCGACCCCGCCGGTACCCACCACAAACACCTCCACAATGCGGTCAGTGTTAAACAGCATCTGGTGACACAGGCGCACACCGGCCGCCGCGAGGTCATTATCCACCACCGCAGAAATGGAACGCTCGGATGAGCCCTGCGCGATCGCAATGATATTGATGTTGGCGCGGGTCAGAGCCGAGAAGAACCGTGCGGAAATCCCTTTGAGTGTCCGCATGCCGTCCCCGACCACGGAGACAATCGCCAGATTATCCAGCACATCCAGCGGGTCGAGCACACCCTCTTTCAGCTCCAGATAGAACTCCTCTTCCAGCGCCTGCTGAGTACGCGCTTTGTCTTTCTGCGCCACACAAAAACTGATGCTGTATTCGGAAGAAGACTGAGTAATCAGCACGATAGAAATATTACGGCGGGACATCACCGTAAACACCCGCGCCGCCATCCCGACCATCCCTTTCATGCCCGGGCCGGAGACGTTGAACATCGCCATGTTATTCAGATTGGTGATCCCTTTCACCGGCAGGCTGTCATCACGCTGGCCATCGCCGATCAGTGTGCCCGGCGCGTCCGGATTGAGAGTATTTTTAATCAGGCACGGGATCTGGAACTGGGCAATCGGCGCAATAGTACGCGGATGCAGGACTTTTGCCCCGAAATAGGAAAGCTCCATCGCCTCCTGATACGACATGCCTTTCAGCAGACGGGCATCCGGGACAAAACGCGGGTCACAGGTATACACGCCGTCCACATCAGTCCAGATTTCACAGCAGGAGGCTCGCAGACACGCCGCCAGTACCGCCGCGGAATAATCAGAGCCGTTACGTCCCAGCACCACCAGCTCGCCGTTTTCATTACCGGCGGTAAATCCCGCCATCAGAATGATGTGGTCAGACGGAATATTCAGCGCCGCAATGCGTTTTGTTGATTCATTAATATCAACAGTGGATTCGAGATAACCACCGACCGCCAGCAGATTGGCCACCGGGTCAATCACCGTCACTTTATGGCCGCGGGCTTTCAGCAGTGATGCCATCACGGCGATAGAAAAACGCTCACCGCAGCTGATCATATTGGCATTGATGCCGTCCGGACACTGTCCCAGCAGTGACACGCCGTGCAGTACCCGACGGATCCGGCTGATTTCCTGCTCTGTTTCATGCTTCAGCCGGTCATATTCAAAGCCCGGCACCGCATCGCGCAGCCCGTCCAGAATCGCCCCGAGAATCGCGGCGGCATCGTGTACCAGGGTGTTTGCTTCCTGCCCGCTGACGGTCTGCTCCACCATCGCCACTAAGTAATTAGTGATTTTCGCCGGTGCGGAAAGCACCATGGCGAGCTGTCCCTGTGCGAGTTTTTTCTCCGCGATTCCTGCGATGTTCAGTATACGATCCGCGTTTGCCACGGATGTGCCGCCAAATTTAAGTACACGCATGTGTCACCTGCTCCTGCCGTTTTTAGTCCAAAAAAAAAGCCCGCACAGTCATTGTGCGGGCTTTTTTCGTGATTTCAGATATGCGTCAGCCCGCACCGCCGGTGGTAATGGTGGTGGTGGTGGTAATAATAATCATGGTCAGGCTGTGATTACGCATGGGGTTCCTGTCTGTCATTTGTCTGGTTAACCCTATTACGGTTAAAGGAAAGGCAGGTTGATGTCAAATTATTCTTCAGATTTGCCCGCAGAATCAGACAATTTGAATCTGATCACATATCAGTATAAAAAGAAATTACGGCAAATTAACGCCGTTATCATATCATCAACCGGCATTTAATTTTACAGAACCAGGAGTTTCTGTATTTTTTCACTTTTATCATACAGGTTGCGTTTTTCGCTGTTTACCCGGCAGAAAAATGTACAATAATCAGACAAGTCAGATATAATGCTTAACATTGTATTTCTATTTATTTGACAATCATTAAAACCGGCAATTAACAATTGAAAATTGTGTTAACGTGCTACAATTGATTTTGATATGTATCAACAAAGGTTAGATTTCCGGATGGTAAATGATTGGGTTGCTGTTATATTGGTGTTAATAGACTAATATTGGTACGAATCGTTTCAATTCCTTACGTTCTGAGTTGAGTGATTGTTAAAATGCGGTCTGAACAAGATTTTTTTCTGTCTGTGGTGATGTGCCGGACATAACCACAACGATACCGGCACAGGTTACACAGGCAGATAATCAGATTTCTTATTATTCTAAGTAATTTAGGTAGCGACTATGCAAACCCCGCATATTTTAATTGTTGAAGATGAGATCGTCACCCGTAACACCCTGAAAAGTATTTTCGAAGCAGAGGGTTACGTGGTACATGAAGCCACTGATGGTGCAGAGATGCACAATGTGCTGTCAGACCATGATATCAATTTGGTTATCATGGACATCAACCTCCCGGGAAAAAATGGTCTGTTGCTGGCGCGTGAGCTCCGCGAACAGGCAAACGTGGCACTGATGTTCTTAACCGGCCGTGATAATGAAGTGGATAAAATCCTCGGTCTGGAAATCGGTGCTGATGACTACATCACCAAGCCGTTTAACCCGCGTGAACTGACTATCCGCGCACGCAACTTACTGTCACGGACCATGAATCTGGCCGGTGGCAGCGAAGAGCGCCGCAGTGTGGAAAGTTACAAGTTCAACGGCTGGGAACTGGATATCAACAGCCGCTCATTAATCGGACCAACCGGCGAACAGTACAAGCTGCCGCGCAGTGAGTTCCGTGCAATGCTGCACTTCTGTGAGAATCCGGGCAAAATTCAGACCCGTGCTGAACTGCTCAAGAAAATGACCGGCCGTGAACTGAAACCGCATGACCGTACCGTGGATGTCACCATCCGCCGTATCCGTAAGCATTTCGAGTCCACACCGGATACGCCGGAAATCATCGCCACCATTCACGGCGAAGGTTACCGGTTCTGCGGCGACCTCGAAGAGTAATCTTCCGCTGCGGTAACGTATATACGAAATCCCCGGTGATGCCGAGCACCACCGGGGATTTGTTGTTGCTATTATCCGGTTATTTGTTCCACGGTATAATCGGCACCGCACTCAGCGCATTCTTCGGCGAGCCATCGACCACTTTGTCTGAATAAGTCAGATAAATCAGCGCATGACGTTTCTCATCATAGAAACGAACCACTTGTAACTTTTTGAATACCATGGATGTCCGTTTCTGGAACACCACCTGGCCTTTATCTTTACGGCCTTTTTTCACTTTATCACTGACTGTAACCGGCCCGACCTGCTGACAGGAAATCGCGGCATCAGAGGTATCCTCCGCCAGACCCAGCCCGCCTTTTATCCCGCCGGTTTTTGCCCGGCTCAGGTAGCAGGTAATATTTTCCACATCCGGATCATCAAAGGCTTCCACCACAATCTTGTGATCCGGCCCCAGAATTTTGAATACGGTGTCCACAGAGCCGATTTCTTCAGCATGGCTCAAAAAGGATAACGAACTCAATGAAATAGCTGTGATAATTCCCAGTATAGACCGGTGAGTCTGATTCATAATATTAATAGCCCAAGAAAACCATTTGAAAATTGTATGATTTTAAAGATAATCCATCTTACCAGTTTATGACAGTCGCCCTGTTCTTAAAACATTTTTCCGGCCAAAAGTAATAATTGATAAATGATTATCTTGTTGATAATCACTCAGGTTAGAATATAAATTCGTTATATCTCTTTCAGAACTTCATCAATCCAATAAGGGAGATGTATGGATCAGACCAGCATCATTCGCGATTTACTCCGTTGGTTAGATGAGCATTTAGATCAGCCACTTTCCCTCGATAACGTCGCTGCGAAGGCAGGCTACTCCAAGTGGCATTTACAACGTATGTTCAAGGACGTTACCGGTGAAGCCATCGGCGCTTACATCCGCGCCCGCCGTTTATCACGCGCAGCCATTGCACTGCGGCTGACTGCCCGTCCTATTTTAGATATCGCCTTACAGTATCGTTTCGATTCTCAGCAAACCTTTACCCGCGCATTCAAGAAACAGTTTAATAAAACACCGGCACTGTACCGCCGTCTTGATGATTGGTGCTCTGACGGAATTTGTTCCGCGATTCTTCTCGATGATACCCCGATGCCGGAACATGAGTTTGTCACACTGCCGCCGCTTGCCGTTACCGGAATTGAGCACAGCTGTTCCCACCGTCTGGAAGACTGGGCTACCGCTTGTACCCATATGCGTCAGGAGTTCTGGCTGCATCATGTTTCCGTGGCGAAAATCATTCCGGATTATGTGTACGGGCTGTACCGCACCACCCGCAATCCGGATAAAGAAGATGAGCAGACGGTGACATATACCACCGCCGTTGCAAGTGAATTTGCCGCCTTCACAACTGAGGAAAATGTCCGCGAAATGGAGATGCCGGGCGGGGAATATCTCTGCTTTACCTTCAGTGGTATTCCTTACCGCAGCGCCATACAGGATTTCCTGTTCACCATTTATGGTCAGTGTGTGCCGCGCCTGGGGATCACCCGCCGCCGCGGTTATGATATTGAGCGGTATAAGCTGAAGAAAGGTGCCGATATCCGGTATCCGGATGTGGCTGATGTGGATGATACCGATCCGCGCCGTCATATTGAGGAATTTAAGTACTACATTCCTGTCAGACGCGATCCGCAGTAATCACTGCCGCAGAACAAACACCGCCGCCGGTGGTGGTGTCTTGTTCACCCGGGCGGTGTCTGATTTACCGTTTTACTCAGCGCTGTACTTCATCCAGCGCCGGAAGACTCAGATGTGTGGTGTCACCGGCCGTCTCAACCACCCAGCCATCCGCCAGCCACGGGCTTTCCTGATACTCCAGTACGGATAACGAACAGTTACGCAGACGCAGACGGCGTTCCGCATACGCAGGCAGCCCCAGCACAGAGCCAATCAGGCATCCCAGCGCAATACCGTGACTGACCAGCAGGACTTTGCTGCCCTCCGGCAGATCCAGAGTGCTTTCCAGCGCCGCCCGCATACGGCTTTCCAGCTCCGCGAGCGATTCCCCTTCCGGGATCCGCCCGTCTTTCGCGCCGTTAAGCAGGCTTTTACGCCAGCCCTCTTCTTCTTCGGTCAGGGTATGGATCTGACGCTTTTCCAGCACGCCCATATTGAGCTCACGCAGACGCGGATCCGCAATAATCTCACAACCGCAGGCTTCTGCGATCAGTTTCGCGGTCTGCTGTGTGCGGCCCAGATCACTGGCAATAATATGGGTGATCCCTTCATTTTTCAGACGCGCAGCAACCTGCTTCGCCTGATCGATACCATTTTGTGTTAACGGGCTGTCAGAATGACCCTGGATACGGCGCTGAACGTTCCATTCAGTTTCACCGTGACGGACAAGAAATACCTGTGACATAACTATCAATCTCTGTTTTTACTGTGTGAAAGTCTGATTACCCCGCTACCATACCGTAAAAACATTCCTGGGATCACGCTTTATCCCTGAAACGCTTTCACCACACGGCACCGTCTAAAAAAATCTGCGGAAAGCCGTCAATATTCGCTATACTGCGGCAAACATAATTACGTGGATAGTTTAATTATCATGTTTCATATTATCGCAGCAACGACTAATCCGGCTAAAATTCAGGCTATCCGTTCCGCTTTTGAAGTGGTACTGGGTAACGGCAATTTTGATATTGAAGATGTGAATGTGGACAGCAGTGTGCCGCAGCAGCCTATCGGGAACACCGAGACCCGTACCGGCGCCCGCCAGCGCGTCAATGCCGCCCGTCAGGTCAGACCGGAAGCCGATTTCTGGGTTGGTGTTGAGGCAGGTATTGAAGGCGATATGACCTTTGCCTGGATTGTTATCGAGCACCGCCAGCTGCGCGGGGAATCCCGTTCCGCCAGTCTGATGCTGCCGGAAAAAATTCTTGCGGGGATCCGTGAAGGCCGTGAGCTGGGTGATGAAATGGCTGACCTGACCGGGGTCGAAGATATCAAACAAAAAGGCGGGGCGATCGGTTTCTTCACCGGTGGCGCGCTGACCCGGACCAGTGTCTATGAGCAGGCGATTATCCTGGCGCTGGTGCCTATCCAGCACGAAATTTATAAGTCCCTGAACACCAAAGAATCCTGATCTGAAAAACCGGACCGGTAATTACCGGCCCGGCGACCTTCCCGGCACCATTACGGCTGTGCCAGCCACTCTTCCCGCGTAATGCGGCTGATATGTTCAGTCCGGTAATCATTCAGGAACGGATTGAATTTGTTCTCTTCGGTATGATGATGACGGAACCCGCACTTAGCCTGAGCGCGGTGTGACTGCTCATTGTTTTCAAAATAGCCGCACCACAGTGCATCCAGCTCCAGGGTTTCAAATGCATGGCGCATCACCTCTCTGACCGCTTCCGAGATCAGCCCCTGTCCCCAATACGGCACACCAATCCAGTAGGCGATCTCCCCTTCCCGCTGACTGATATCAAAGTTGCTGTTTTCACCGATCAGAATCCCGATGCATCCCACCGCCCGTCCGCTCGCTTTCAGTTCCGTGGCATAAACCTCATCAAGGTTAAAGACGGTGCGGATAATATCCGCACTTTCCGCAACGCAGCTGTGCGGCGGCCAGCCGGCTATCGGGCCGACGCGGTCATCTTTCGCCACGTCATATAAATCGGCGGCATCGGTTTCTGCCCACGGGCGCAAAATCATACGTTCTGTTTCTAATGTCATACGGCTTACCTTACTTCAGTTATACATTCAGCCTCAGCGGCTCTCTCTGTGATGACGGGAAGTGTAGCCTGACGTCAGACCGGCGGTAAGCAACAAACCTCCGCACTTTCGGTACTTTTGAAAACTATTGTGATAAATTTCCTCTGATATCTGCTTTTGGATGGCAAAAATGGCAACTCACGATATTACACTGACAGACCAGATTCCGGTGCTGACGGAAGAAACAGACACATTGCTGACAGGGGAAAGCACACTGGCCGATCACAACGGCGTACCGCTGACCTTCGGAAATGCGTATCTCACCCTGATGATCTGCCGGGCGGGATACGCGCATATGACGCTGAATTTTAAATCTCAGGCTGTGCGGGCAGGGGATATTCTGGTGCTGGCGGAAGATACGATCGCACTGCTGAAAAGGCGCTCGCGGGGATTCCGTGTGTTTTTTTGCCTGATCCCGGCCTCCTTCTCTGCCGAAATCGCTTATGTCCTGCCGAATCCGCTGTTTCTGTTTCTGCATGAATATCCCCGCTGCATCCCGCTGCCGGAGGAAAAACCGCTGCTGACAATGTGGCTGGCACAAATGCAGGATATCACCCGCAACAGCCCGGTTTACCGGCATATTATGCAGCGTAATCATTTACAGAATCTGTTTTTGCGGATAGCGGAAAGAATGCCGCCGGATGCCCCGGCAACCACACAAAAATACAGCCGGAAAGAGACGCTGTGCTGGCGGTTCTGGGAACTTATCTGCCGCCACAGCCGGGAATACAGGGATGTGCAGTACTATGCGCGGCAGTTAAATATTACGCCGTTTTATCTGTCACAGCTGACCGGAACGTTTTTCAATCATTCACCCAAGTCACTGATCAACCGCCGGGTTATCCCTGAAATCAAGACACTCCTGCGTTACAGCACGCTGTCAGTGGAGCAAATCGCAGACAAACTGCACTTTGATGATCCGTCCTACCTGTGCCGCTATTTCAGACGGGAGACCGGCATTTCCCTGACAACGTACCGGCGGCAGAACCGCTGAGTTATTTTTTGCTGCTGAGGAGTTCCTGCTCCAGCCAGGCTTTCACCTCTTCCGGAGCATATTTCAGGCTGTTGGAGCCGCGGGTGATGGTCGCAATGCCGACCCCCAGCTCACTTTTCAGCTCACGCTGACTCATCTTACCGCGCAGCAGTTCCTCGACGATCCGCACACGTGTGCCCAGCGCTGTGCGCTCATCCGGGGTAAAAAGCAGCTGAAAAAGGTGGGATTCAATATCCTGTGAATAGGCATTGCGCAGCAGGCTGACAAAGCGCTGCCAGTCGCTGTCCTGAAGTTGGTCTGTCGTCATGTGTCACCCCATAGGATCGGGAGTACAAAAAGTACCCGTTAACTAGTACACCTAGGATAACACAAGCCCGGTGCAGCTGTCTTCTGCTGAACCGGGCCGGATGGGAAGGATCAGTAACGCATTGATTGTTCGGAAGGTGTCAGCACATCTGCCGGGCGCTGCCCCTTCAGGAAGTTCTGATAAAAGACATCAAACGCCAGCACATTCTTCACATAACCCCGGGTTTCTGCAAACGGAATTGTTTCCACAAAGGCAACCGCATCGAGCCGTCCGCCGCTGTTGCTCAGCCAGCGGGTCACCCGGTTCGGGCCTGCATTATACGCGGCACTCGCCAGGATCCGGTTCTGGCCGAACTGGTTATACACGCCGTTGAGATACGCGGTGCCTATCTCAATATTTTTACGCGGATTAACCAACTGCGCAGTATTGCTGTAATCCGTAATAC
Source organism: Morganella sp. GD04133 (assembly GCF_029835375.1). NCBI lineage: Bacteria > Pseudomonadati > Pseudomonadota > Gammaproteobacteria > Enterobacterales > Morganellaceae > Morganella > Morganella sp. GD04133. The sequence continues at coordinate 64,979 of NZ_JAODZS010000008.1, forward strand.
CGTTATCGCGGACAGTCTGGGTTGCGGTTGCCGGCATCAGCTGCATCAGCCCGGTCGCGCCGACCGGTGAACGCGCCTGCGGGTTCCAGGCACTTTCCTGACGGGCTATCGCCATCGCATAGCTTTTGCTGATATTTTTATTCTGCGTGAACTCATCAAACTCATTCTGCCAGGCCAGCGGGAAGCGCTCTTCCAGATGGTTCCACAGCTTGCCGTTGATCGTCGCCTGCACACTCAGATCCGCCCAGCCCTGTTCCAGCGCATAACGCGCCAGCTGTGCTTTACGTGCCGGTGTCTGGCTGTCCACCAGATTCAGCCACTCGGTACGGGCCAGCCCTTCCATCTGCCAGTACAGCAGCTCACGGATACGCTGAATTTCCGGCAGATTGCTGATGCTGTTGTCCGGTTTATCCGCCGCATTAATCATCATGATATACGGTTTACCCAGACGCTGTGCCGCCACCATCGGATAGAACCCGCGACCCTGAGTGATTTTTTCCAGAATGGCATCTGCTGCCGCTTTATTGCCGCCTTTTTCCAGCAATACGGCGCGCCAGTACTGCCATTCCTCTTTCTGCTGAGCGTCCGCCGGTAACCGGGTCAGCCAGCGATCCAGATCACGGTCATCAGCGTTACTCAGCGCCAGACGCACACGGCGCTCGCGCAGAGTGACAGAATCGGTTTCCTGAATCACCTCATCACGCCAGGCCGCCTGTTCATCTGTCACGTCACTCCCCATATATTGCCACGCAACGGCGTCTTTCAGTTGCTGACGCTCGCTGTCATTCATTTTCTGGGCCCGCGCCACACTGTTCAGATCAGCCCGCGCCGCATCCGGTGATTTGCGGGCATAGGCGGAGAAAGCAGAAATCGTGGCCTGGCGGGTGAAATCCGTCGGGCTCAGTTGGGCAAATGTCACCACCGATGCCGGATTTTTCTGTAAATTAATCAGGCCATTGCTGATAGTCTGATAAGAAGCGGGCAGGCGTTTTGCCAGATAACTGACCAGAGAGGAATTGCCGTTTTTCAGTGCCAGGCTGATACGTTCAAGAACGCGCTCCGGTGTCAGTCCGCCGGACTGATCCCAGACATCAAATAACTTATCGCAGGAGGACGGCAGAGAATTTCCCGCCAGCCAGACAGATTTCGCTCCGTCCAGTGCCACCTGACGGTTTCCGGTCTGCCAGTTGGCATAATAATAGTCGCACTTCGCACTGACCGGTTTTGGTACAGTGGTGCTGTAGCTGACCAGCCCAGCCCAGTCATTACGTTTGGCCAGTTCACTGATAAATTTATTTTTCAGGCTTGCCGCTGACGGCAGGTTCGGATGGGTATCCGTAAAGTGTTTCACCTGACCGGCTGTCAGCAGGCTCATGTCCTGTGTCAATTCACGGTATTCCAGATAAGGATAGAGCGGATAGTCCCGCAGTGACGGCATCAGGCGTTCCACTTCCGCCATATTATTGGCATCCCGGGCAGATTTGACATCCTGATAGCGCTGACGCTGCTCACTCAGTGAATCCGCTGACGCCAGTGCTGAAAACATCAGCATGCTGAGGGCTGCCACGCCCGGCCATATACATTTCCTCATGATCTGCTCCAGTCTCCTAAATTCCCGTTTATCTGCACAATACCTCAGACCCTGATGCACAGTGTAAGTGCCCTGTCATGCAGACACAAATCATACTGTGGTGCCGGATAACCCGATACCCAAAATCGGATTATTCAGAATATATGTCTGATTATTCTTATTGTGTATTCCCTTTGCCGTAAATGATGGTTTATCCACTATTTCATAGTGATATCATCTGGCATTGCTGACATTTTTACTATATAGTAAAATTTAATTCAAAATTAAAATGATAACAACTCAGGATCCCGGTTACCGCCGTAAACGGGATTTTGAACACTACCAATAACTCTATAAGTAGTGAATGTATTTCAGACGACTCCGGTCGTCTTTTTTTTTAAACCGGGTAAATACCCCCGGATAATACAACGACGATCGGGTGTCCGCTGCTTTTTCCGGACGGGAATATCTGCCGCCGGCGTATCCCGCAGCCGGAGTCACTTTAACTAAACGAAAAACTCAGTCATAATGCCACTCAGATGCCCCATAAACGAAAAGTTGTTAAATAATTTTCTTATTTTTCAAAAGGTATACTACATTGGCTCAATACGTTTATTCGATGCACCGTGTCGGCAAAATTGTGCCGCCGAAGCGTCATATACTGAAAAATATCTCTCTGAGTTTCTTCCCGGGCGCCAAAATCGGTGTTCTCGGCCTGAATGGTGCCGGTAAATCAACCCTGCTGCGCATCATGGCTGGTGTGGATACCGACATTGAGGGTGAAGCACGTCCGCAGCCCGGCCTGAACATCGGCTATCTGCCGCAGGAACCGAAACTGAATCCGGAACACACTGTCCGTGAAGCGGTTGAAGAAGCCGTTGCTGAAGTAAAACAAGCCCTGACCCGTCTGGATGAAGTGTACGCGCTGTACGCCGATCCGGATGCGGATTTTGACAAACTCGCCAAAGAGCAGGGTGAACTGGAAGCGATTATCCAGTCTCATGACGGTCATAACCTGGATAACCAGCTGGAACGTGCGGCAGATGCCCTGCGTTTACCGGCCTGGGATGCCAAAATCGGTAATCTGTCCGGAGGTGAGCGCCGCCGTGTGGCTATCTGCCGCCTGCTGCTGGAAAAACCGGATATGCTGCTGCTCGACGAACCGACCAACCACCTGGATGCGGAATCGGTCGCCTGGCTGGAACGCTTCCTGCACGACTACGAGGGCACCGTTGTGGCGATCACCCATGACCGTTACTTCCTTGATAACGTCGCCGGCTGGATCCTCGAACTTGACCGCGGTGAAGGTATTCCGTGGGAAGGGAACTACTCCAGCTGGCTGGAGCAGAAAGATGCCCGTCTGGCACAGGAAGCCTCTTCTGAAGCGGCCCGCCGCAAGTCTATCGAGAAAGAGCTGGAGTGGATCCGTCAGAATCCGAAAGGCCGTCAGTCCAAAGGCAAAGCCCGTCTGGCCCGCTTTGAGGAACTGAACAGCGTCGAGTACCAGAAACGTAACGAGACCAACGAACTCTTTATTCCGCCTGGTCCGCGTCTGGGTGACAAAGTACTGGAAGTGGAAAACCTGACCAAATCCTACGATGGCCGCACCCTGATCGATAACCTGAGTTTCTCCCTGCCGAAAGGGGCGATTGTCGGGATTATCGGGCCGAACGGTGCGGGTAAATCCACCCTGTTCCGCATGATCAGCGGCAAAGAACAGCCGGATTCCGGTACTATCACTCTCGGTGATACCGTGACTATCGCGTCTGTTGATCAGTTCCGTGATGCCATGGATGATAAGAAAACCGTCTGGGAAGAAGTGTCCGGCGGGCAGGATATCATGCGTATCGGCACCACTGAGATCCCGAGCCGTGCTTATGTCGGACGCTTTAACTTCAAAGGCGTTGACCAGGGCAAACGTGTCGGTGAGTTATCCGGTGGTGAGCGCGGTCGTCTGCATCTGGCGAAACTGCTGCAGGTCGGCGGCAACATGCTGCTGCTCGATGAACCGACCAACGACCTGGATATCGAAACTCTGCGCGCACTGGAAAACGCCCTGCTGGAATTCCCGGGCTGCGCCATGGTCATTTCCCATGACCGCTGGTTCCTTGACCGTATCGCCACCCATATCATCGACTATCAGGATGAGGGCAAAGTGGAGTTCTTCGAAGGTAACTTCAGTGAATATGAAGATTACAAGAAACGGACTCTCGGCGAGGCCGCACTGGAGCCACACCGCATCAAGTACAAACGTATGACCAAATAGGTCATATAACGGAAAATGCCGCGTGGTGAAAATTACGCGGCATTTTTTGTACCTCCGCACACATTGTACAATAACTTGTACCTGAAAGGCCGGTAAGCTATACTCTTCCTGTACAGAATTCGTACATGAGGAATCAATATGAAAACATTAACATACAGTGAAGTACGCCAAAATCTCACCGCTGCGATGAATGAAACAGTGGATGACCGTATCCCTATTTTAATCACACGGCAGAAAGGTACTGCATGCGTATTATTATCACTTGATGAATATCAGTCTCTGGAAGAGACCGCCTATCTGATGCGTTCGCCGAATAACGCACGGCGTTTAATGGATTCCATTGATGAATTAAATGCCGGAAAGGGGCTCAAAAAGGAAATCAATGAATGACATTGACGTTTTCGTCTCAGGCATGGGAAGACTATCTGTACTGGCAAAATACAGATAAAAAAACGCTCAGACGTATCAATGAACTAATTAAAGCCGCACAGAGAACACCTTTCACGGGCATCGGAAAACCGGAACCACTGAAAAATAATCTTTCCGGCTGGTGGTCGCGGCGGATAACAGAAGAACACCGGCTGGTTTACCGTGTTACTAACCAGGGAGTTGAGGTAGCTGCCTGCCGGTACCATTATTGAAAATGCCGCGTAGTGAGGGACCACGCGGCATTTTTTGGTTGGATGGATAAAAGAGTGTCTTTTGTTACGGGTATGACATTGAACCTGGTACTTAAGGTACAACCGAAGCTGACTAACTACTTCCTGTTTACCGCTTTTATAACACTTAAAACTGACAAACTATCAATCAGTTAACACCATCAGTAAAGGGATCCTTTACTCTTCATCGTTCCTCCCTTTGTTGCCCTGAATTCTGCCGGACGCTGTGTGTTGTCCTTGTTCTTTCAGTATAGAAGAGAAAAATAATTTCTCACGGAAACTACCCGATTATTTTCCGATTCTCACAACATTCTTTATTTTTGCTGATCCCCGTCACGAATTTCAGGGGCATCCAGCATCAGCAGACGCTGAACCAGCCCGACGCACTCAAGAAAACGGGTATCGTAATCTGCCGATGTCACATGGACAAACTTAATGCCGTTTTCCCGCAGCATATCGATCAGCAGATCCTGAAACGCTTTGCGGTCATTGTCACTGCCGAGGCTGCGCAGTCCGTCTGCCACCCACGGTGTATTATTTTCCAGCAGGATCACCAGGTCAAAGCGGTATTCCGCAATCAGCGCCTGCACAAACGGATGTTCTTTGCCCTCATAGCGCTTACAAAATGCCTGGGTCGTGACAAAATCGGTATCCACAAAGGCAACTTTATTGGCATATTTCACTGCAAAATCAATATACTGAGCATGCCCCAGTGCGATTTTGTCATAGTCGGAATATTGCAGCGCCATTTCATCACCGCCCAGATGGGAAAATACATAATCTCGTCCGTATTCCCATGCACTGGTGGTATTGAACATATTCGCCAGTTTATTGACAAGTGTGGATTTGCCGCTGGACTCCCCGCCGAGCACCGCTACCGTCCGCACAAAGAAGGGTTTGACCTCTGTCGGGATATAGTCCCAGTAGCGGAACGGCGCCTGACGGATCTGCCGTCCGCTGATATTCATAAAGGTACGTTCCGGGTCGATAAGCACCGTTTCAATGCCGAACGATTCACGGTAGCGCGGCACATCCGCTTTTTCGCCTGAATAGATAAAATCCGGTGAGATCCCTTTTTCCCGCATAAACTGACACACGCCCTGACTCCAGTGCTCCCAGCCGTGCGGATACGGATCATAAGCGTGTTCATCAAATGAGTGAATGCGGATATTTTTCTGATACTTAAAGGTTTGCAGAAGCCATCGCAGGCGATCACTGACGGTCGGCTGCTGTGACATCGAACTGTTGATAAACAGCGCCTTATCACGCGGTTCATCGTGACAGAGGATCACATGCAGCTCATCCACCTGACTGCACGCCCGCTGGATCAGGTAAATATGCCCGGTATGCAGCGGATAAAACTTGCCGAACACCACTCCGACGCTCTTTTTCTTCAGCGGATAATCCAGACCCAGCGCACTGTGCAGACTGGCCAGTTTCTGACCGCCGGGGCTTTTGATTTTGTTGTTGATCAGCTGGCTGAGATACCCTTTGGTCACCCCGCACTGATCCGCCAGTTGCTGGAGTGTGACACCTGCCTGCTTAATGGCTTGTTTCAGATAGGAAAAATCGGTCATTCTCTGCCTCACTTATTCCAGTTCATCCAGTACAGACAGGGCATCTGACAGTTTTTTCACCCCGAACACCTGCATACCCGGCGGCGGATTTTTCGGGCGGTTGGCATTCGGCACAATCGCCCGCTTAAAGCCGTGTTTGGCTGCTTCCGAGATCCGCTCCTGACCGCTCGGCACCGGACGGATCTCCCCCGCCAGCCCGACTTCGCCGAAGATCACCACATCACGCGGGATCGGCCGGTCACGAAAACTGGACACCAGCGAGAGCAGCAGCGCCAGATCCGCACTGGTTTCGGTCACTTTCACCCCGCCGACCACGTTGACGAACACATCCTGATCCGACATCTGCAATCCGCCGTGACGATGCAGTACCGCCAGCAGGATCGCCAGCCGGTTTTGCTCCAGCCCGACCGCCACTCGGCGCGGGTTCGACATCATCGAATGATCCACCAGCGCCTGGATTTCCACCAGCAGCGGACGTGTGCCTTCCCAGACCACCATCACCGAACTGCCGGACGTGATTTCATCCCCGCGGCTCAGGAAAATGGCGGACGGGTTGCTCACCTCGCGCAGCCCCTGCTCCGTCATGGCAAACACGCCCAGCTCATTCACCGCACCAAAGCGGTTTTTATGGCTGCGCAGTGTGCGGAAACGGGAATCGGCCTCGCCGTCGAGCATGACCGAACAGTCAATACAGTGTTCGAGTACTTTCGGCCCTGCCAGAGAGCCGTCTTTGGTGACGTGGCCGACCATAATGATCGCCACACCCCGGGTTTTGGCAAAGCGGGTCAGATAGGCGGCGGTTTCGCGCACCTGTGCCACACTGCCCGGCGAAGACTGAATATCCGCCATGTGCATCACCTGGATGGAGTCAATCACCATCAGCTTCGGCTGTTCCTGCTCTGCGATCAGGCAAATCTGCTCAATCGCTGTTTCCGACAGCATATTGAGGTTATCCATCGGCAACCCGAGGCGGTGGGCCCGCATCGCTACCTGCTGCAAGGATTCCTCCCCCGTGACATACAGGGTTTTCATCTGTGCGGCAAGCTGGCACATGGTCTGTAACAGCAGGGTACTTTTCCCGGCGCCCGGGTTACCGCCGATCAGAATGGCGCTGCCCGGTACCACACCGCCGCCCAGCACACGGTCAAATTCTTTGAAACCGGTGGAGAAACGCGGCAGTTCCTCAAGACTGATTTCCGACAGCTTCTGCACTTTACTGACGCCGCTCTGCCCTGCATAACCGCTGAGGCGATCATTGCGTGCCGCAGAGGATGAGACTGAAGCCAGCCGGACTTCCGTGATGGTATTCCACGCCTGACACGCGGTACACTGCCCCTGCCAGCGGGGGTAATCCGCCCCGCACTCGTTACAGACAAAGGCGCGTTTTGCTGGTTTTGCCACTCGTGACCCCGTAATAACTGATAAATTAACGTTCTTCGTGTTTCAGACCACCGCTGAGGGTACACATTACTCCCATCAGATCGGCGTGGCGGATAGCCACTTTTGCCCGTGCATAGACTTTCGGTTTGGCATGGAAGGCAATGCCGAGACCGGCTTTTTTCAGCATTTTCAGGTCATTAGCACCATCACCGATCGCCACGGTCTGCTCTAAAGGAATATTGAGAAATTCCGCCAGTTTCACCAGCGCCTGCGCTTTGTATTTGGCATCCACCACCGGACCTTTGACTTTGCCGGTCAGTTTGCCGTCTTTAATTTCCAGCTGATTGGCATAGACGGCGATCAGACGCAGAGAATCTTTTAAATGATTGGCGTAGAAAGTAAATCCGCCGGAGGCAATCGCGACATGCCAGTCCATCGCCTGGAGTTTGCGCACCAGGCTGGTCAGCCCCGGCATCAGCGGCAGCGTATCCAGCACCTGCTGTAAAATGGCGGCATCCGCCCCGGCCAGCAGGCCGACACGCGCTTTCAGGCTTTCGCTGAAATCCAGCTCGCCCTGCATCGCTCTTTCTGTCACTTCCGCAACTTCATCACCGACACCCGCCAGCCGGGCGATTTCATCGATACATTCGATTTGGATTGCGGTGGAATCCATATCCATCATCAATAATCCGGGAGAGCGCAATTTCGGAATGTTCCCCAGCGGCACCACATCCATCTGAAACTCATCCGCCACCCGTTTGATGCGGCCGGTCAGGCTGCCTGCGATCCGCACCACCTGATAGTCATCGATCCGCCATGACGAAACCACCACAATAGCCGCACCCAGCCGGTGCTGGAAATCGCTGATCCGCGCCTTATCCAGTCCGCGCCCGTACAGCAGCCAGCCGCTGTCACCCGCCCGGTAGTCCAGCGGCATCACTTCATCACCACTCAGGGAAAGAGGAAGGCCCGGCCACTTATGGATTTCATTCGGCAAATAACAGTAGGTCAGACTCGTCGACATCAACAGATACTCCTATAATCCCTGATAATATTCATGATGGTAGCAGATAAAAATTTCCGCTTCTGGCAATATGGTGACGACAACGGAAAAACGGATAAACAATGGCCAAAACGAAGTTAACATTCCGGCTGCATAAAACAGCCATTATTCTGATTTGTCTCGCCCTGATGGTGTGTCTGTTACAGGGTGTCTCTTATTTCAGCCGCGTCCACCAGCAGTCGTCAATGGATCAGTTTAATGAACTGGCCTATTCGCTGGCACAACAGGTGGCGTTTAACCTTTCCGATGCTATAGACGATAACGGGAAAGTGCTCAATAAGAAACAAATTACGGCAAATTTAGCGCAGCTGACCACCAACAGCCGCATTCTCGATGCCACAGTATATCAGGATGACGGGGTGCAGATAGCCGGTAACGGCGAGAGTATTACGGTCCGCGACCGGCTGGCGCTGGACGGGCAAAAAGCCGGCAGTTATTTTAATCATCAGATTGTCGCCGCCATTCCCGGGAAAAAAGGCCCGAAAGGCTTTCTGCGCCTGACCATCGATACTCACCGGCTGGCCACGGAATCCACTCAGGTGGATAACACCACCAATCTGCTGCGGGTGATGTTACTTCTCGCTCTCGGCATCGGTTTTGTACTGGCTAATAATCTGCTGCAGCTGACCCCGAGCCGCTGGCAGCAATCCCTGTATCTGCTGACTGCCAATCTGAAAAATGAAGATGAGAAGCCGGGGAAGAAAACGGAAGAGAAAGAAAAAGGGGAATAATCTCCCCAAAAGCGGGCGTGAGGGTCGGGGAAGATATGATTGTTCAGTGAGTACGCTGGTATCCGGCGTACTCACTGAGTCTGCGAAATCCGAAAAATAAAATATCGTCCGGAATAATTAAACCACGACAATCCCGCCAGTACGGATCTTTACGGGAATAGTTCAGATAAAACGTCTTTTTTGCTTTTTGTATCCAATAGTTGAAGATCATCTGCAAACTTACTGTTTTTTATATACTCTTCTTTTTCCATTTGATACTTCGGACTCCCCGATAAATACAGAGCCATTATATAATCAATATCTTTTTCTTTCTTTTTGTTTTTTATTTCTATATATGATGTATAACAGTCAGCCACTTCTTTTTTTTCCAGCCTGTCCATTAACATGCACTTTAACAAAAAAAACCGACTTTCTTTATCATCATTACTAATTTCATTTATTTCTGATAATGCGAGATCATATTGTTTTTCACCGACCAGGCCACTAATATAAATATTAGCCACATTCATATCTGCTTTATTTTCTTCTTTTATTTTTTTTATTTCATTTAAAATCTCATTTTTTTTGTCGATGCTATCTGCAAATGTTAACTTCATGATTAAATCAGAGGCAACTTTTACACCATTATTATCATATTCATTTGCCAATGGTTTATTTATGTTCATTGATAATATAAATAATGAGAATACCAGCATCATCCATTTTGATTTTATTAAAATCATATTGTCACCATTTAAATTTATTTAACTTTATCGTTTTTGTTGAACTTCTTGGGAAAGGAACGATACTACCGGTATACCCTGCGTCATAGATGTAACCAAATTCAACTGTTAGTTCCGGTGTTATCGCTGATTTTATGAAATCAAAGTCAACACTATCAATAGGTATATCATCTACACCCATTGCCCATGATTCACCTTTTTTCATTTCCAGAATATACTTATTATGATTTAAGTTATTTGTTATTGCACACCAGAATAATAATTTACCGGAACCTGCTGCTTTCGCCGCATTACTTTTACCTAATGCTGACACTCTTACTCTCTTTCCGTTATTATTATCTTCTTCATTTACTATTAGTGTGATTGCGTAACTGGCATGAATACCAACACCTTCTATTCTTAAGTCGGCGAGCTGCGAGAAATAAAATCTTTTAATAGCCATATAAAATTCTTATTAATGACATAGAAATAGACCATAATAAAATTATAAGTATAAATTAAAATCATTAACAGGGTGATTTATCCTAAACTAAAATAATGATCGTGTTAATAGCAGAGGTGAGATTAAAGGCCGGAAAATCTCTCCCGGCCAACACCTATCTTTGAATATTCCTTTTTACCGCTGCTGCAATACCTGCCAGGTCAGCAGGCCGAGCCAGGTCATCAGCAGGGAGCTGAGTACATGCAGGGCGATCTCTGCCATACCGTGGTGAATGCGTCCGGCCTGGAAAGCCTGCACAATCTCAAGTGAAAAGGTCGAGAATGTCGATAACGCGCCGCAGAACCCGGTGACAATAAACAGCCGCCATTCTGCCGGGAGTGTCGGGTGAGAAGAGAAAAACGCCACTGCCAGCCCGATAATATAACCGGCAATAATATTGGCGAGATACGTCCCCAGCGGCATCATTGTCAGCACCGGGTTGAATTTATTACTCAACACCCAGCGGCCGAGGCCGCCGAGTACTGATCCTGCGGAAATGCTGAGGATCACATTTAACATAGAAAAACCTTACGTCATGTTTGTTTCAATGTTTCTGTGTTTATGCGCATTTCTTTAAAATGTCAATCTGAACCAGTCCGCACACTTCATCCAGCAGTTTGATAACCTCCACACTCATCCCGACCATCATGGCATCCGCCGAATTACTTTCCGGCTGTGCATTGATCTTCTGATGCAGCTCATGTGTACTGGCACGCAGTGCCTGAAGCTTATCCATGGTGTCATCGTCTTTCCCCTGCACAAAGATGTCAGAGAGCAGTTTCATGATCTCACTGTTACTTTTCTGCAGTTGCACAATGTAGGGATTTTCGGTGTTCAGCGCGTGAGCGAAGTAGTTTTTACTGAAGGTATCGGTCAGCAGTTCCAGAATCGCCACCAGCCGCCGGATGCGCCCGTGAATGGCTGTAAAAGTAGCCGCCGGCACATGGGTTTCTTTGACAGCCGGTGCAATGTAGGTATTGCAGGTCAGCAGTGTGGATAACGTGTCTTTCAGCTGATTATCCCACCGCTCCGGGTCGGTACTGCTCAGTTTCATGATGTGCTCATCATATAATCTGGCAATATCACGCAGAATGGTGCTGATATTCATCCGCCAGAACACAAACCCTTTCAGCGGCAGGATCGCCGAGAACACCAGTGCCAGAATCGAGCCGCCCACGGTCTGCGCCGAACGAATAAGCGCGGAGTCCATATCCCCGACCGGTGCGGTGGCAACGATACTGATGGTCATCCCGATCAGCATCCCGACATACATGTTTTTACCCAGCGCGATCAGACCGCAGACAAACATCGCAATCGTCGCCAGCGCCAGCATCAGCGGGAAGGAGTGGGTTTCCGTGTACAGCAGCAGCATCCCTATCAGCGAGCCGATAACGGTGCCGAGGGTGCGCTGCATCGAGCGGATCAGCACATTTCCCCAGTACGGCATCGGCATCAGGATAGAGATAAGTGTCATGATGATATAATCGAGCTTATCACTGTGTAATTCCCGGAACACCAGAAACGTCAGTGTAAATGCCAGCGCAATGCGGATGCCGTGCAGCTGTTTAAACCGGGAATAAAAGAATGACTGAGCCCGGGTGATCCCGTGGCTCAGATTTATTTTTTTTTCTTTATGCTTCACAACCGGCCCTGCTTATGACGCTTTGGCTAATAAGATGTCAGCCATGACGCTATTATTGATGTTCTCGCCGCACAGCATTTTCATCAGCACTTCACTGCCGAGCTGTGACAGAGAGAAGGTCATATCCGCATGCAGCAGGCGCATTTTGTCGCGGTTCTCTTCCTGATTCACCACAGTTACGGTTTTCACCCCTTCACCGGCCAGCTGTTTCACCGCCAGCAGTGCAAAGGTGTTATCCGCGTCATTATCACTGATAGCCATCACACAGCGGGCATCTTTCACATTGGCTTCATTCAGGGTTACGGCATTCGCACTGTCACCGGCAACGGTCACGGTGCCGTCAGGGAAGTGTGCTTTGTCCTCATCAGAACAGATCACCACCACCTGCAAACCGCGTTTTTTCAGTCCCTTATAAATACTGACCGCCAGCGGATTCGCGCCGATAACAACATAATGCTCTTTCATGTGTAACAACCTCTTTTTGACAATCTCGCGTGTGCCGCGCAGGACGACACCCACAATGTACACAATGGATGTGGTGAAAATCGTGATACCGAACACCACCACCGTCAGGGTAAACATCCGTGCTTCCACACTGATCGGAATGATGTCCCCGAAGCCGACGGTGGTCATACAGACCAGGGCAAAATAGAACGCCGCCGAGATATCGGTAACATGCGGCTGGAACTCATTACCGAGATACAGGGTGCCGAAGACGGAATACACCACCAGCAGGATAATACTGCTGACCGCCACCACCCCGGCACTGGTCAGGCTGTGATGCGGGAACTGCCGCCACAGACAGCCGGCCGCAATCAGCAGCGCCAGCGAGAACAGCCCCTGCAGCGAGTATTCCCGGGCCAGCCCCAGATCCATCAGCACCATCGTGAGCAGGATAAACAGGGAGAACAGCCAGGCGATACGTGCGCCGGTCAGCATCAGCAGCGCCAGCAGTGCCAGCAGTAACCCCAGCATAAAGCGGGGAATATCCAGCAGTTTGATAAACCCGAGCGACTGTAACCACGCAGTGAAGCCGCCGTCCTGCCAGGCAATATCCCCGGTATAGGAAAACAGCACCGGCGACAGGATCATCACCCCGTCAATAAACAGCAGTACCGACAGGATCACCCGCAGACTCAGTAATTCATGTAACCCGGTTTTCAGCAGATTAGTCTGCATATTTCTCCCCTTTTACTGACGGTGTTCCGGCATGATGTCCTGATTCGGTACCAGGAACAGCCAGGAAGCCAGAACGAACGGCATGGTCAGTGTCGGAATGCCGAACGGCGATACCACCACATCCAGCGCGCCCTGGACAAACACCGTGAAAATCACACCCACAACGGTATACACCAGCACTTTGAAGCTCGGTTTGTTAAATGTGGAGCCCAGCGCGATCGCGGTTAACACGGCGCTGAAGGAATACAACCCGGTATGCACACTGCCGAAATCCGCTTTCAGGAAAGATGCCACCCCAAAAGCCAGCAGTGAGCCGAGCACCGCAAAGACCGCTGCCCACACCGAGCTGACCGCCAGGCCGATCACAAACAGAATGCCTACCGTGATACTGCTCAGCAGGAAGACCTCTGACACTCCACGGAAAATATCCGGGATCAGATCGGAATACGGGATCCCGGCGATCGGAGCCACATACTGATCCGGCAGTGCCGGTCCCGGCAGGCTGACGCCCTTGATACCGAAGAAACTGTAGCTGGCCAGCAGGATAGTCCAGGTCACCAGCACGAAAGGCGCGGTCAGCGCCGCCACTTTCCAGTTTTTCAGGAAATCGGTCAGTGAAATGGTGGCGATCACCGCCACGATACTGCCGAGCACAATGGCCGCCCACATAAACGGTGTGTTATTCAGAAAGGTCGGCAGCGCCACACCGACCAGACAGCCGTTATAACCGTACAGCCCGGCACGCAGTGAGGTGACATCCATTTTGCTGACATACGCGGTCAGCGTGGATACCACGGTACCGAGCAGACAGCCCCAGCCGACTGCCGGAATGCCTTCACTGTATGCACCAATAAAAATAGCGGCGAAAAAGAACAGCCCGGTCAGCGGGTTGTTCTGAAACATCACCTGTGCACAGCCGCGCAGTGTGATATCAATAAAGTGTATGACAGGATTGGATCCGGCCAGTTTATTCCAGCCGTTCTGACTGACTGTTGAAGTTGCCATCGTCTTTCCCCTGAAGGTAAACCGGATAAAGGGACTGATTATGCTGATAATAACCAGTCCCCTGAGTAACCACCGGTGTTATCCTGCAGCGCATCAGCGCCACAGGAACGGTTTTTGCAATGTGATGCCGAGGATCTCTTCCCGGGCGATTTGCCAGAAATAACGGACAGCTTCTTTGGTTTTCGGGCTGTCGATTCCCAGCACTTTGAAGACCAGACCACATTCGTTCGGCAACTGCGTTGCCCCGAATGCAACCTCTTCATCCGTGTCATAACGGGCTTCCAGGCGCTCGAGGATACGGGCATGATGCTCTTTCGGTGTCAGTAAAATCACATTACCGAAGACATCAAATCCCCCCATCACGCCGACCACATTCAGGGCTTCTTTTTTCGGTTCCAGAATGTATTTTTCAACAAATAATTCTTTCCCCTCATTATCTTCCGCCCTGATCTTTGATGAAAAAATATCAAAACCAAACTGTTCATCCGGATGGTGATATTTCCGTCCCGACATCAGGATCTCGGAATAGATCATCGTGGCCGTCGGATCAATCGTTATCTGTGTGTCCGTTAAAAAACGGGCATTACGGTGCGGGATAATCGGATCCGGCATAAACTCCAGATAACCGCCTGCTTCCACCACCACATTCTGGTACTGCGTGGCGTAATTCGCCTCCATCATGTGGATTTTGGTGGCGGACTGTGTGGTGACATGGGCGCACGCCCCTTCTTCCACAATCAGATCCAGCGCCTGGCGGTCGCCCTGTAACAGGCAGCCGGAGGTGGAAATCATCGTGACACACGGCATTTGCGGCATCATTTCATCCCAGTACAGCGCGCGCTGCACCAGAGAGGGCACACGGCGCTCCATTTCCACCATTTCACTGCGGTATTCCCGTTTGGCAAACCGCAGTTTCAGATAGCCGCTTTTCCCGATGGCACCACTTTGCATCTGTTTTGGCTCATCCTGGTAAGGCGCCATTTCCGGCGCCTTTTCCCCTAAGAGATGAGCCCGGAGACGTGTCGGCGTCCCCGCGATCTCAGCCCTCAGTTGTGTCATGCTTTTGCTCCCGCCTGGTGGGTGAACAGGAATTTATCCATGATCATATCCACCAGCTCCACCACGCCTTCGCCGGTTTTGCAGTTGGTCATGACATACGGACGGTTACCGCGCACCACTTTGGTGTCACTTTCCATAACTTCCAGGCTGGCACCGACATACGGGGCGAGGTCGATTTTGTTGATCACCAGGATATCCGCCTGCACCAGGCCCGGACCGTTTTTACGCGGAATTTTTTCCCCTTCCGCCACATCGATGACGTAGATGTAGAAGTCAGCAAGCGCCGGGCTGAAAGTCAGCGTCAGGTTATCGCCGCCGCTTTCGATCATGATGACATCACTGTCCGGGAAGCGTTCTTCCATATCTTCCACAGCAGCAATGTTCATGCTCGGGTCTTCGCGCACAGCAGTGTGCGGGCAGGCACCGGTTTCAACACCGAGGATTTTCTCTTCGTCGAGGATCCCTTTCAGGGTACGTTTGACCTGTTTTGCATCTTCGGTGGTCACGATGTCATTGGTGATGATTAACGGCTTGATCCCGCGCTCAATCAGGATCGGAGTGATCACTTCGATAATCGCCGTTTTGCCTGAGCCAACAGGGCCGCCGATGCCGATCCGTGTCATTTTTTTCATCAGTATACTCCCGGAAAATAAGTCAGCCGCCGGTCAGTTCATAAACAGGCGGACAAAAGATTTGGTATGAACTGCCGCAAGGACGTCGATCACCGGCACATAGGAAGACATCTGTTCAATGTCGCCGCAGGCTGCGATATCGCAGAAGGTTTCAATGTCGTTGTTCAGTTCAAATAAAATATGCTGTGTTTCAAAGTGCGTAATCCGCATCAGGCGCATGGCAGCGCTGAGGATCGTCATTGCGATCCCGTACTGATGCATAACCACGACTTCACGCTCGCCGATACCCTGTACCGCCATCACAATAGCCTGAGTGACAGGCTGGGTGCCCGGGGTGTCCCCGCTTTTGATTTGTGCCAGCCACCAGGCCACGAGCGGATCGTCAAAAATATGAACGGAAATTTCCGCCAGTTTTTTCCCCATCCGTGTCGCCATCAGGCGGGCTTCTTCATTCAGTTTACGGTTATTCACCGCCCGGTCGACCCGCAGAATGGCATCATTGTCACCGGCAAGTACTGCGCGGTGTGCCGCGACAACGGCAATACCGTCACCGCTCGCCGCCTGCTTCAGTGCGGTGCGGACAAAGCCTTTCAGGGTTTCGGCATCATGTACCACGCCCGTCTGAATCGCCGATTCCACACCGTTTGAGAAAGTAAAGGCGCCGACGGGAAGTGCCGAATCACCAAACTGCATGATCCGGATAAGATCAGCCGCTTTCATCACACGTTCTCCCGTTCCGGTCTGTCAGTGTTTGTGATCATGGTCGTGATCGTGGTGGTGATCATGATTGTGACCGTGGTCGTGACTGTGGTCATGATCATGGCTGTGCCCGTGATCGTGGCCGTGTGCATGTGAGTGCCCGTGGTTATGTGCCACATGCACGTGAGTATCTGTCTCTTCCGCGCCGCCGAACAGCAGACGGGATTCTGAGTTGGTCAGGATCGGCAGAATGGTTTCGCCTTTGACGAAAGCAAACGTATCATTGCCGAAACCGTGAGTGCGCATCACCGATTCCATCACTTTTTCACTGACGGTCAGCGGGACATACACCTTGTTTTCTTTGATAACGGCTTTCCAGTGCTGGTTACCGAGCGCATGGCCCAGTTCAAAACTGATGCGGATCTGCTCTTCCGGCGTGCTGCCCTGAAGACGTTTAAGATCAACAACCATGACATCACGCAGATCGATCTGGACAACAACCATGGTATTGGCGGCGTCATCGGTATGGATCACATCTCCGTCAGACAACAGCACGTTGCGATCCAGCGCGATCCCGATATCCAGCCCGTTTTGGGTGTGTTTACGGCAGCGGCTTTTCTGGGCTTCACGCTGATCGAGGATCAGCATATCCACCGTCATGTCGTTCGCTTTATCAGCCCACGCCTGATCTTTTCTGACGTTGCCGAGAATGTGCTCAATGAGGATCATGGAATTACCTTTTTGTTATGCCCGGCGGGCTGAACAACACCCGCCGGGGAAGTCAGTTAACCCGGGACCTCTCAGCCCCGGATTCTGTTAACCAAAGAAATAACGCTGGTTCATTGCCGCTACCGAGATTGGCTGGCAGGTCGCGTGTTCCCCGTTAACTTTCACCGCGAAGGTTTCCGGATCCACTTCAATATCCGGGGTTTCGCCGTTACGGACCAGGTCGCGTTTGGTGGTGGTGCGCATGCCCTGCACCGCGACAACTTCGCGCTCCAGACCGGCTTTCTCTTTCACACCATCTTCCAGTGCTGCCTGGGAAACGAAGGTCACACAGGTATCCTGCAGGGTTTTACCCATCGCACCAAACATCGGACGATAGAAGACCGGCTGCGGTGTCGGCAGGGAAGCGTTAGGGTCACCCATCGCTGCCCAGTTGATCATGCCGCCTTTGATAACCAGTTTTGGTTTCGCGCCGAAGAAACGCGGATCCCACAGGACCAGGTCCGCCATTTTGCCGACTTCGACTGAGCCGAGAACATGGCTGATACCCTGGGCAATCGCCGGGTTAATGGTGATTTTTGCCACGTAACGCAGAACACGGAAGTTATCGTTACCCGCCGCATCTTCCGGCAGTTTGCCGCGCGCCGCTTTCATGGCGTTAGCGGTCTGGATCACACGCAGCCAGTTCTCACCGACACGGCCCATTGCCTGGGAGTCACTGGAGAACATGGAGATAGCCCCCATATCATGCAGCACGTTTTCTGCCGCAATGGTTTCCGGACGCACACGGCTTTCCGCGAAGGAGACGTCAGCCGGCACATTCGGGTTCAGGTTGTGACATACCATGATCATGTCGAACAGTTCTGCCTGGCTGTTGATACCGTACGGCAGTGTCGGGTTGGTGGAGCTCGGCAGCACGTTCGGCTGGCTGACCACTTTGATGATGTCCGGCGCATGACCACCGCCCGCACCTTCGGTGTGGTAAGTATGGATAGTACGGCCTTCAAAGGCTTCGATGGTATCTTCCACATACCCGCCTTCGTTCAGACTGTCAGTGTGTACCGCAACCTGGATATCATAATCATCTGCCACACGCAGGGCATGACGGATGGCGTTGGAGGTTGCACCCCAGTCTTCGTGGACTTTCAGACCGGCAACACCGGCAATGATCTGTTCAACCAGCGGATCGCGGGCAAAAGAGTTACCTTTACCGAGCATACCGACGTTAACCGGTAAACCTTCCAGTGAACGCAGCATCGCGCGGATGTTCCACGGACCGGCGGTAACGGTTGTCCCGTTAGTACCGTCTGTCGGCCCGATACCACCGCCGAAGAAGGTGGTGACACCGTTGGACAGCGCCGCATAAGCCTGCTGTGGTGAAATCAGGTGAATGTGGGTATCAATACCCGCCGCTGTCAGGATCAGATGCTCACCGGAGATAGCATCAGTCGATACCCCGGCAACCATTCCCGGGGTGATACCGTCCTGGAGATTCGGGTTACCGCTCTTACCGATACCAACAATTTTACCGTCCTTCACACCCACGTCCGCTTTGATGACGCCTAATTTGGCATCCAGAATCGTAACGTTGGTGATCACCAGGTCGAGCACGCCGTTGTCGCTGGTCAGTGTGTTGTTCGCACCCATCCCGTCACGGAGGGATTTCCCGCCGCCGTAAACAGATTCTTCACCGTAACCGCGTAAGTCTTTTTCAATTTCGATATAGAGATCAGTATCACCAAGACGGATTTTGTCTCCGGTGGTCGGCCCGAACAGGCCGCAATATTCTTGTCTGGAAATCTGTGGCATAACGTGTTCCTTATTTCGTTCAGGATGCCTGTGCATCACTGCCGGAAAATCGTGTCAGGACGGAGAATTACTTCTTCGCTTCTGCTTTATGGCTGAAACCGCGGGCAATTGCCTCGTTCAGGGCAATCGCTTTTGCCGGACGTTCGCTGATGGCCACATTATTACCGGCCCAGCCGTCCACTAGGTTGTTAAACCCGTACACTGTCTGTTTGCCGCCGTAAGGAATAAGAGAAACTTCAGTTTCATCGCCCGGCTCAAAACGGATGGCAGTCGTGGATGAAATATTCAGGCGTTTGCCGTAAGCCGCTTCACGATCAAATTCCAAGGCATGGTTCACTTCAAAAAAGTGAAAATGCGAACCGATCTGGATCGGGCGATCCCCGGTATTACGGACTTTAATTTTGGTTTCCGGCTTACCGGTATTAAATTCAATCGGGGTATCCGCAAAAATGACTCCGCCTAACGGCGTGGGTTGTTTTGTATTGCTCATAATCAGAACCTCACCTTTTTGCTGTACGTTTATTTGATTGGGTTATGAACCGTCACCAGACGGCTGCCGTCTGTGAAAATCGCCTCAACCTGCACATTCGGGATTAAATCATCCACCCCTTCCATCACATCGGCTTTGGTCAGCACAGTAGCGGCTTCTTTCATCACATCTTCCACTGTTTTGCCGTCACGGGCGCCTTCCAGTGCTGTTACCGTGATAATCGCGACCGCTTCCGGGTAGTTCAGTTTTACCCCTCTGTCACGGCGTCGCTGCGCGACATCCGCCAGGGTGTATATCATCAGCTTTTCAACTTCTCTCGGGGTTAATTGCATAACGCCTCCACAATTGAATGAAACCAGAGTCATCAGACAGCAATCCGGGAATTTTCGGTTTCCGGGTCACCGTGATTTCAGTTTTTATTTCAGTGACACATCCGCTGAATGCAGACACAATCCGCCACTGACCGCCGGACATGCGCAGGCGCACACCCGGAAATACTAACGTGTGAAAAATGCAGGCTGTTAATCAGCTATAAAAAAATAAATCATGCACCGCTGTTCTCCTGATAAGAAAACGAGGTTCAGATCCCTGTCAGACTATGCGGTACTTCCGTTACCGCCATATAAATGCGTAAATATCTGCCACTGTGTTTAAATATAAAATAAATAACCCTGCAGATTTTCAGCTAATAAATAAAAAATACTCAGATACGGACAAAATAAAGCAGATTATCACCTGTATTCATCCGTCAATTTTATTATCGCCTCATCCCGGTCTGTTTCTGCCCGCCAGAAAACGGTGCTCCGGCAATGCATCCCACAGTGACTGCAGCCACGGACTGCCTTCCCCGTTCAGTAACGCCTGTGATGTCAGTGTTTCCTGTAAAACCCCGTGACGCAGCACCGCAATCCGGTCAGCAAAGCGGGCTGCCATTGCCAGATCATGCGTGACCCACAATACGCCGCGCCCGTCCGCACACAGCACTTTCAGGTGCGCGAGTATCTGCCCCGCGTGTTCATCATCCAGCCAGGAGGTAATTTCATCCGCCAGAATGTACTGCGCCCCGGTCAGGGTCGCGCCACAGGTCAGCACCCGTTTGGCCATCCCGCCTGAGAGCCGGTTCGGAAAGGCGTCCGTCAGCTCAGGCCGGAGGTTATAACGTTGCAGCTGACGCGCCACATCGTGCATCTTCACATGCATACCGCTGAGCGTGGCTGCGCGTTCCAGCTGCGGGCCGACCCGCACCAGCGGATTGAGCGCGCTCACCCCCTGCGGCACATAACACAGGGTGTTGCCCCGGTGCAGCTGCTTGCTCTCATCCGTCAGGGTTTCTCCCGCCAGCGAGATAGCGCCCCGGCAGCGCATATTGTCCGGCAGCAGCCCCAGCGCGCTCTGCAGCAGCAGACTTTTGCCTTCTCCGCTGCTGCCGACCAGCGCCACCAGCTCACCGGGCTGAACCGCCAGGGAAATATCCGTCAGCAGCGGCTGCCAGCGTTTTTTCCGCAGCCAGCTGAACTGCGCGACATCAATGGCAAGCCGGTTAAATTTCAGCATTATGCGATCCTCAGCCAGAGCTGTTGTAAGGCTTTCGCAAACTGATCAAACAGTAACACCAGTCCGACCAGCACCAGTCCCGGGAAAAATGCCAGCCACCAGGCACCGGTACTGAGATAGCGCAGTGCATCTGACAGCAGGATCCCCAGTGATGCCTCATGCGGCGCAAGCCCGAAGCCCAGAAAACTGAGCGCCGCACTGTGCAGTACCGAATGCGGGAACATCAGCAGCGTGCCGACAATCCACTGCGGTAATAACATTGGCAGATAATGATGACGCCAGCAATACAACCGTGAATTTCCCATACGCTGCGCCAGCATCACATAATCCGTTTCCCGTACCCGCAAAATTTCTGAGCGCAGGATCAGCGTCAGTTTCGGCCAGTGTGTCAGCGCTACCGCCCAGATCACGCCGGATTTTCCGCCGCCCAGAGTGAAACAGATTAAAATCAGCAGCAGCAGGTGCGGCAGTGCCAGCAGTGCATCAATCACCCCGCGCACCAGATAATCTGTCCCTTTGTTAATTGTTGATAACCCGGCCATCGTCAGCGCCACCAGTCCGCTGGTCAGGGCGGAAATCAGCCCGATCTGCAGACTGGTTGCCATCCCCTGAAAAGTGCGATCCCACAGATCACGCCCCAGGCTGTCAGTGCCGAACCAGTGCGCGACAGACGGTGCCTGCCGCCGCGCCAGGAAATCCATATCAATATCAGTGTGTGTGATCCAGATGGCATACACGCCCAGCAGGATCAGCATCAGTAATGTGCCCGTCAGTTTTAACAGCGCGCGGTTCGGGTTATGCGTCATGATTCGCGGATCACTCCCTGATTCACGCGGCGCAGTAAAATATCCGCCGTGCTGTTACCGATAAAAATCAGGATCGCGCAAAACATCACAATGCCCATCAGCAGCGGGATATCCCCCCGCAGCCCCGCGTCTATCGTCGCCTGTCCCAGTCCCGGATAGGCGAACACTTTCTCCGCCAGCAGAGAACCGCTCAGCAGTTCCCCCACAGAGGCAAACTGTAAACAGAGTGCCGGGGTAATAGCGTGACGCAACACATGAAATTTAATCATCGGCCAGCCTTTATCCCCCTGCGCTTTCGCATAACGGATAAATTCGGTTCCCATCACTTCCGCCACTTTTGCCCGTGTGTGCAGGGCAATGTTACCGACACCGAGTAAGCCCAGCGCCAGCACCGGCAGAATCAGGTGATGAATTTTCTGCCCGACGGTTGCCGTGTCCGCATCCTCGCCCATCGGCCAGGCACAACAGATGGGTGCCCAGTTCAGGGTGACCGCAAACAGCGACAACAGCAGCAACCCTATCCAGAATGTCGGTATCGAAGCCAGCAGATACGACAGCGCCGAAATCATTTTGTCCGGCCAGCGGTTCAGGTAACGCCCGGCCACCAGTCCCAGCAGCAGCCCGGCAATGCCCGAGAGCAGCCAGGCGCTGATAAGCAGTGCCAGTGACGGTCCGAGCCGCGCCGAAATCACCTCTGACACCGGCGCGTTATACAGCATGGAGTAACCGAGATCGCCCCGCAGCATCTGCGAGAACCAGATCCAGAACCGCTGCCACAGCGGCTGATCCAGTCCCCAGCGGGCTGCAATCGCCGGATACTGCTCCGGCGGAACATGCAGCAGATCATTTCCGATATAGGCTCTGATCGGGTCGATTGGCGAATAACTGAGGAGGATAAATACCCCCGCCGCCGTGACCGTCAGCAGACAAACAAACCGCACGAAAAGGAACAGGGCACTGCGCATTATTTACAGGTCCAGGCCCAATCATCCACACTGTTGAGCAGTGACCATGATCCGTGGATCTCCGGTGCGCCCTTGCCCAAATCAACACAATCACTCACCACATAGGTATGCTGCACATTCAGCAGCCACGCCCAGGCGGCATCCCCTTTAATCCCGGTACCGGTTTTGCCGTTCCAGTCCACCTGCTGCCAGACAGGAATAGCCGCTTCCTGGTCCGGTGCACTCATGGCTTTCTCAAGGATGGCATCCACCTGCGGATTTTTGTAATAGCCCGGGTTGTAGAATTCCACGCCCGCCGCTTTGCTGCTGTAGTGATGGACTAACTCCATCGGATCCAGACTGCCCCAGCCGAACAGCGTCGGGTTGGCGTGCATATGGCGTTCGACGGTTTCCCAGCTGCCGGACTGTAAATCCAGTTCAATACCGATAGGTTTCAGGAAGGCGCGGATAGCCTGAGCCAGGTCACGGCGGGTGGTATCCCCGCTGGTGTACCACAGCGTCAGTTTGGCCACTTTGCCGTCTTTTTCACGCAGCCCGTCTTTATTCAGTTTCCAGCCGGCGTCTTCCAGAATCTGTTTGGCTTTTTCCGCATCACCATCTTTAAAGGCGGCTTCCGGATTGTTCCACGGCAGCCCGTGAACACCGGTAAAGGCCGGTACGGCGTACCCTTCCATCACCTGTTCAGACAGCAGTTTGCGGTCAATCGCGTAGTTGATGGCTTTACGGATGGCGATATCGGCAGTGATATCGTTACCGATCGGATAACCCTGTGCGTCTTTTTCACCGGCTTTCGGAATCGGGAAGACAATACCGCGGTTTTCCACGCTGGCACGCTCCACCAGTTTCATTCCTTTAACATCACCGGCAGTTGCGGCGATCACCGGCGGAATGCGGACAACCTCAAGCTGACGGCTCTGTGCGGCCGCAAAGGCGGCATCTTCATCCAGGAACACAAACACCAGCTTATTAAAGTCGTTTTTCGGCCCGGCGTAATACGGGTTTGCCTCAACAATCAGCTGCTGGCCCGGCTGGAAAGCCACCAGACGGTACGGCCCGGCACCCACCGGTTTTTGGGCATACTGTCTGGCATCATATTTATCAGCAGACACAATCCCGAGAGAGCCGAGCACGTTGATAAACGTACTCTGAGGTTCGGACAGGGTGATTTTCACTGTCAGCGGGTCAATTTCCTCCGCTTTGGCAAAGTTACCCATGTCGATTTTGCCGCCGCCGGCGGCGGCATTGTTATAAGTGAACGCCACATCTTTGGCAGTCAGCGGGGAGCCGTCAGAGAATTTCAGGTCTTTTTTCAGCTTCAGTGTCCACTCTTTGCCGTCGGCATTGTGGTCGTAGCTGTCCAGCAGATAGCTGTGCCAGGAAAGATCGGCCTTTTGTTTGAGCAGCGGGCTGTGCAGTAACAGATAACTGCCGTGGCTCCAGCCGAGCATCGGGTCAAACCCTTCTGTCGGTTCTGCGCCGATGGCCAGCCGCAATGTATGACCGGTATTTTCTGCCGCAGCCAGCGCTGAAGCACTGATTGCTGTACCTAACAGCAGAGAGACGAGTGTTCTTGCAAAAACTGACTTTTTAGTCATTATTCATCCTTACCTAACTAAAATTTTCATTATTTAATTTTAAGTTAATCCGGTATTACGAAAAATCACCTGTAAAAATTAATCTACCAAAGAAAACAGAGTTTATGCCACTAAAATCACGTCCGGAAATGATGCATACTAATGAATCGTGGTAAAAATCGGATTTCTCATATATTAAATTCTTTTATTCAATATTGCTGCTGAATAATAACGCTATTTTATATTTCTCTGATAATTCACAAATGAAATATTTTGTAACAATTACCCCATAAACAGACAAAAAAATGATGATTTGCCAAGATATTATACTTATTACACATGAGCTCCGGGGGAGTATTATCAGCACCACCGCAGCCCCTTTTTTTTGCAGTGTAGCACACTCTTTTTGAGAATAACGGTTGAATTTCTCCGACAAATTGATTAATTAAATTAATTATTTCTGTTTTGAAAATACTATCGGAATACGTCATAACAGCATTTTATCCAGGCCTGAACCGGCCTTACTGTGCTTGTTACAATATGAGTGACTGAAACTCATTCAGATAAATTAAGAAAACCCATATAAAAACCGAAATATTGAACAGGGAAAAGGTCACGTGAGAAATAAAAAAACGGAAAATACAGACAATTCCTGGTAATAAAAATGAAATTTCGGGAATTGTCTGCTGGTTACAGATAAAAACCGATGGGGGTGACTATCTCAATATGGCCGTTTCTGCCACGTTCCTGTGGCGGCAGCGGAAAAGGGGATGCCCGTTGTACGGTGGCAAGTGCTTCTTTATCGAGCAATTTTGTGCCGGATGAATTGACCAGCTCCGCAGAGATAACATTTCCCTGCATGTTCAGTGTCACTTTCACATGAGAAACACCGGTGGACTTATAACGCAGCAGCGCACGCGGATAGCGTTTGTATTTCGCCAGATGCGAATGCACTGCGCTTTCCCAGCCGGTACTGCCGCTGACCGGTTGCAGTGCATGACTGGTAAAATCCGCGCGGCTCGCGGAACTGTCGCCCTGACGCGGCGCGGAAGTGCTTTCTGCCAGTACCGGGGACGGGTTATCCGTTTCCGGCATTTTGATCTCCGTCAGCGGCTTTTTCTCTGCTTTTTTCTTTGGTTTCTCCGCTTTCCGCGTCCAGGTGCCCTGATCAGAAACCGCCAGTTTATCAACCACAGATTCCCGCTCCGGCTCAGCCACCGGCTGTGGTGCCGGTTGTGACATCACCTGTCTGACGCCTTCCGCCTTTTCCGGCGGTGTACTTTCCAGCTGATAAACGCCCGCTGTCAGCACAAACGCCGGGGGCAGCATGCCTTTCGGATCGTCCGCTGAAAAACTCAGCCAGCCCAGAAACAATGCCAGCAACAGCACGTGTGCGCCCACACTGGCAACCGTACCGCCGACTGAATATCGCCTGTTCTGATAACAGGCCGCAGCCATATTCAACATCACTCAACTCACTTTTTTAATCGTTATTCACGTATTTCAATTTGTAAAATTACAGGCATAATGATAACGCAAATGATATTGCTTTTTATTATTAAATAATAATTCAAATAACAACAATGAGATTTTTTGGATTTTTCTAAGCAATGCGTAATGACTCCTTCAATTACGATGACTTCGACACACACCAGAAAAATGACGACTGAAAAATCGGTAAGCAGGCTTATCGCCGGTGCTTATCACTCAACCTACCATCAGCTTGTCCGCTTCTTCCATAAGCGGCTGGGCAACACTCAGGATGCACGGGATTTGTCGCAGGATGTGTTTGCCCGCTGGCTCAAAGGCGGCAACGAGACCTCTGTGCAGGAAACCCGCGCGTTCCTGTTTAAGATCGCCAACAATGTGCTGACCGACCACCGGCGTCACAGCCGGCGGAAGGGACGTGACCGTGTCAGTGAATGGAATGATTCACTGGCGGCGGACGTGGCACAGGAGGAAGCCGATCCTCAGGTACAGCTCGAACACCGGCAGCGCCTGGACCGGCTGTATCAGGTGCTGAATGCACTGCCGCCCCGTCAGCGGGAAGCCTTTGTGCTTTACCGGTTTGACGGACTTTCGCAAAGTGACATTGCAGAACGGATGGATATTTCTGTCAGTATGGTGGAAAAGCATATCGCCCGTGCCCTGCTGCAATGTAAACGCGCCATGAATGCCGCAGAACAGAAGGACGGGGAATGACAGACCGGCGGGAGCAGGACGAACGGGAAGACGCCGCCGCATTATGGTTTACGCGCTGGCACAGCCAGAGCATGACGGCACAGCAGCAGCGGGAATTACAGACATGGCTGGCGGCCTGCCCGGAAAACCGGCAGGCGTTTGATGATATGGCACTGCTGTGGCGGGAGATGTCGGCTCTGCCGCGTCCGGAAATCACAGAGCAGACACCTGTAAGGACTTTTCCGCTCCTGCGCCAGCTGCGTCATACCCTCGCCGGACTGTTTATCCTGGTAATGCTGTTTCTGCCCTACAGTCAGTTACCCGCCCTGCTGATGGATAACCTGACACTCGCCACCGCCGCAGAGAGCAAATCCATGATCCTGCCGGACGGCAGCCGTATTTTTCTCAGCCGTGACAGCGAAGCGGATATTGCCTATGAACAGACACACCGCCGCATCACCCTCGTGCGCGGTACCGCCTTTTTTCAGGTGAAATCCAACCCGTGGCGACCGTTTGTTATCCGCGCGGACGGCAGAGAGATAACCGTTGTCGGCACGGAATTTGATGTCAGCCGCCGGGGAACAGAAGTGGCAGTCTCCGTGGCAAACGGGATTGTCGCTCTGCGGGATACGCCGGATGAAAAACCGGTGTATCTGCGCGCCGGGGATAAAGCCGTCAGCCCCGCGCCGGGAGCTGCACTGCTGCTCAGCCATATCCCGCCGGAACAGGCCGGGGAGTGGCGCAACGGACAAATCACCCTCACCGATACCCCGCTGCGTGATGTTGCTGACCGCCTCGCACCTTACAGCAGCCACTCCGTCTCACTTGCCGCCAATGCGGCGGATCTGACCGTCTCCGGCCGGGTCACCCTTTCCGAAACCGATGCCTTTTTTACCGCACTGCCGCTGCTGTTACCGGTTGAAGTCACAGAACTGCATGACGGCAGCCTGTTGATTGTGAAGAAAAATAAAAATAAATGAAAAAAAGAATAATTATCAGGTGAGGATAATTCTCATTTCCGCGTCTTCTGATACAGGGGATAACGATGACACTTCCGGAAATGATAAAAATGACAATAAAACCATCACCATTCAGCATCAGGGCTGTCAGCTCCGCCATTGTGCTGGCACTCGGGCTGACAGCGGCACCGGCAGGGGCGGCAGATCTCACGCTTGATCTGCCGGAACAGGCACTGAGCCGTTCGCTGAACGCCATCGCGCAGCAGGGACAAATCCAGTTACTGTATGATGCCGGGCAGCTCGGCGCACTGCGGGCACCGGCTCTGCACGGCAGCTATTCCGCGCAGACCGCCATTCAGACACTGCTGGCAGGCTCCGGCCTGACACTGGTACAGCAGGGCAGCAGCTATGTTATCCGCCCGCTGACCACGGAAGCGGAAACCATTTTAATCCCGGAAACACGGGTTCAGGGCGAACTGGCTTACCATCCGGCCACCGATGTCATGTCGGCCCCGCAATACATTACTGCGGAGGAGATCCGCCAGCGCAATACCGGTGACGGCAACGTCACGGAGCTGCTGCGCACCAACCCGGCGGTGCAGTTCGCCGGTAATGACAGCTCGTCCCTCAACCAGGGCGAAATCAAACCGTCACGGATTTCCATTCACGGCGCGTCCAGTTTCCAGAACGCCTATAAACTCGACGGCATCAGTTTTAACAACGATTTCGACCCGGCAAAAGATACCCTGGGCGAAACCTCCACCCGTCTGGACAGCGGCGACCAGGGCATGTATATCGACAGCCGTCTGATCGACAGCGTGACGGTTTACGATAACAACATCCCGGTGGAATTCGGCGGCTTTACCGGCGGCAGTGTGGATGTCACCAGCCGCCGCTGGAACGGCGAAAACAGCGGCCATATGTATTACCGCACCACCCGCTCCGCCTGGAATCATCTGTTTGAGGATTCCTCACAGCCGATTGATTCATCAAAAAATGATATCAGCCATCCGGCCCGTTTCCAGAATGAATATAACAAACACGATTTCGGCGGCTGGTTTGAAGTCGGCGTGACAGAAAACAGCGGCCTGACAGTATCGGCCTCCCGCCGTACCTCCACCATCCCGGCCAATACCTCGGTACTGATGGCGGTGATGGACGGCGACGATCTGGTCGGTTATGAATTTGATAAGCGAAAACGTAACCAGAAACGTACCTCAGACAACCTGTTTGTGAAGTATGCGATGGATCTCTCGCCGGTCACCACGGCGGATATTTCCCTGAATTATTCTGACTACAAGGCGCGTTTATTCGCCTCCAATATTGCCAACTCCGGTTATGACAATAATCACAAAGGGTTAGGCGTAACCGGTGTTCTGAAGCACCAGACCAGTCTGGCTGATCTGGAATTCACCCTGGGTTATCAGAAACTGAAAGATAACCGCGTGAATGATGAGCAGAATTTCTATGAAATGAAGAACCGGTTACCGGACGGAAGAACGATTGTTAACACCAAAATGGGCGGACTGGGTGATCTGCGGACAGAGCAGGACAATGTCACCACCAAAGCCGTTGCCCGTTTCCTGCCGTCAGAAGGCTTCGGGATCACACACCGCCCGACACTCGGGATGGAATCCACCCATACCAAAGGCCGCTATATCCGCGATAAATCGCATTATCACACCAGTGATGACAAAGCCACTTATGCGGATATGGGCATGGAGATGACCAATATCCACCGTTTCCTGCCGGGAACGGCCTCGGTCAGTTATAACAACTACGCGCTGTTTGCCGATGACAATATTGAGATTGGCCGTCTGACACTGCGTCCGGGTATCCGCGTGGATCGGGATGATTTTGTTCAGCGCACCAATGTCGCACCACGCCTGGCCGCCACTTATGATCTGTTCGGCAATAAAGAAACGCTGCTGATCGCCGGTGCCAACCGTTATTACGGTCGCTCCATGCTGACCTACGCCCTGTACGGTGCGCAAAATGCCGGGCTGGAAAAATGCTATATGTGTAACTGGGGAGAAAACTGGATCCCGAGCAATGATTTTGAAGGTCTGGATTCACTGAAAACGCCGTATAACGATGAAATTTCCCTCGGCCTGCAACAGGAAATCCTCAGCACCACCTGGCGTCTGACCTATGTCCACCGCGAAGGTTACGATGAAGTCCGCAGCCGCACCAAATATACCAATCTGACCGGCCCGGACAAATACTCCGACAAAGGCAACATCCGCACCTTTGATAATGCCGGACGCAGCAAGCATGATTCCGTCACCCTGGCAGTCAGTAACAGTCAGCCGTGGGAATGGGGTCAGGCAACTCATGTCTTTACCTCCTCAATCGTCTGGCAGGATACCAAAACCAACTTCCCGTCTGACCAGGGCTATGCCTTCTTTGAGCCGGGCAATGCCATTAACTCCGACAAAGTAATGTACGGCGGCAAGGTGATCGATGTCAGTGATCTGCCTGCCAGCAACTTTAACTCGCCGCTGAAACTGAACGTCGAGCTGACCAGTGACTGGGATAACTACAATATTTCCTGGTACAACCGCCTGCAATGGTGGGGAGCGCGTAATCAGGCTGTCCGTCATGACAACGAAGTGGTCCGTGATCCGCAGTACGGCGAGTTACGTGTCTATCAGAAAGAACATTTCGCATCCAAATTCACCTGGGATACCCGCGTGAACTGGAAACCGGAATTTGCTTACGGCGCATCTGTCTCGCTGGAAGTGAATAACGTCCTGAATAACAAAAATGTCGCGGATACCTTTATCTATGCCGGTAACAAGGTGATTGCCTATGATCCGGGCCGTCAGTTCTGGTTACAGCTGAATTACGATTTTTAATCTGAGCATGTGAGCAATGTCTCTTAACGTTATGAATAATCAATGAAAACAATAAAACACTTTTTCTGGCTGGTGAAACCGTTCTGGGGGCGGCGTGCCGCCCTGTTTTGCTGGTTCCTACTGTTGTTGTCTCTCGGGCTGACACTCTCTTCCGTCTGGTTCAATATCCGCATGAACCAGTGGAACGGGGATTTTTACAATGCACTGCAAAAGCTGGACGGTGCGGCGCTGTATCAGCTGATCAAATTTTTCGTCGTGCTGGTCAGCGGGCTGATCCTGGTGGTGGTGCTCGGTACGTATTTCCGGCAGAAACTGGCTATCCGCTGGCGGGAGGGGATGACAGAGCAGATCCTCAGCCGCTGGCTGTCGCCGCAGAGCCGCCATTATCTGCTGCGCCTGACCGCCCGCGAGCCGGATAACCCAGATCAGCGGATTGCCGAGGATGTCCGCCTGCTGGTGGAATCCACCCTCAGTCTGCTGATCACGTTCCTGCATTCGCTGCTGACCCTGGTGTCCTTTGCCGCCATCCTCTGGCAGCTTTCCGGCAGTATTATGCTCTCTGTCGCCGGTACTGACTGGCGTATCGACGGCTATATGTTCTGGGCCTGTATCGCCTACACCCTCGTGGGTATCGCGCTGACACAACTTATCGGCGGGCCGCTGCGTAAACTGAATATGGAAAAACAGCAGCGTGAGGCGGATTATCGTGCGGCACTGATCACCCGCAGACAGCACGGTGATGCTATCGCCGGACAGCGGGGGGAGTTGCAGGATCAACAGCAATTGCTGGCCCGTTTTGCCCGGGTGGCGGCCAACTGGAATCAGCTGATCCGCTGCGAGCGGAATTTATCATTCTATACCGTGGGTTATCAGCAGGTAACCGCGCTGGCACCGATCCTGTTTGCACTGCCGAAATTCCTCGCCGGGGAACTGATGCTGGGCGGATTAATGCAGCTGCGTCAGGCCTTTACCAGTGTCGCGACGTCACTCGGCTGGTTTATTTTTGCCTATAAAGAGATAGCAGCCTGGCAGGCGACGGTAACCCGTCTGTACCATTTTGTCCGCCTGCTGGAAAATGACGCAGTGTCTGATGTCACCGAAACCTGTCAGTCCGCAGTACGCCTGGATGTTTGCGCCGATATTCTGCTGCCGGATAACCGGCCGCTGCTGGAGAATTTTTCACTCTCTCTGCACGCCGGGGAATTTGCCATTATCAGCGGCCGCTCCGGGCTGGGGAAATCGACCCTGCTGCGCGCGCTCAGCGGCCACTGGCCTTACTACCGCGGCAATATCCGCCGTGAACAGGATGTGATGTGGGTGCCGCAGTCACTTTATCTGCCATCCGGGACACTGAAATCCCTGCTGGCGTATCCGCATGCCGCATCACAGTTCACGCCGGAAGCGTACCGCGAGGTGCTGGACGTTACCGGGCTTGCCGTACTCGCATCACAACTGGATACCGATGCCGACTGGCGTCAGCGTCTGTCCGGCGGTGAACAGCAGCGGTTGCTGATCGCCCGTCTGCTGCTCAGTCAGCCGAAACTGATGCTGCTCGATGAGATTACCTCCGCACTGGATGATGACAATGCGGTCCGCATGATCCGTCTGCTCCGCCAGCGTCTGCCGGACAGCACACTTCTGCTGGTCAGCCACCAGCGCTTTCTTCAACAGGAGACAGATCGCGTGATAGCCCTGTCCGCCCCTGCCGCCACCAGCACATCAGGAGTCCGATATGCATTATAAACTGACCTTTGCCGGTGTGGTGCTGATCCTCATCGGCTGTACCGCTGTCAGCACAACCGGCACAGATAATCGTCCGCTGCCACAGCGCAGTGATTTACAGCACATTCGCCTGGCAAACGGCATGAATGTGTATCTTCTGTCACGCCCGCAGCCCGGCGCAGAGCTGCGGTTGCTGGTGGAAAGCGGCTCATTGCAGGAAACAGAGGAACAGCGCGGCCTCGCACATTTTACCGAGCACATGGCCTTTAAAGGCACCACCCATTTTCCGGACACACAGAGCTTTAAACAGCTGGAAAAACAGGGACTGAACCTCGGCAGCCATGTCAATGCCGCCACCAGCCTCAATTCAACTGTCTATAAACTGTCACTGCCGCAGGCCACGCCGGAACAGATTCAGGCCGGTTTGCAGGTGCTCGCCGACTGGGCACAGGGCATGACCTTTGACCCTGTTGCGTTTGATAAAGAACGCTCCGTGATTATTGAGGAGTGGCGGCTGCGCCAGGGCATCGGCTTCCGCATCAATAATGCCCTTGAGCAGCTGCGCTATACGGGCAGTCTCTATGCGAAGCGTGACCCGATCGGGTTATTGGATGTGATCCGCCATGCGCCGGTCAGCACAGCAAAAGACTATTATCAGACCTGGTACCAGCCACAGCGGATGAGTCTGGTGGTTATCGGACAGTTTAACCGCCATGAGGTCAGTAATCTGGCGGCGGCGTATTTTAATCAGCCCGCCAAGAAAGATGCCGCACAGGATGATCCGGCCCGTCAGCGTTTTTCCCCGCAGCCGGGGCTGCTGGTAAAGCCAATCTTTGATAAGGAGCAGGGACAGCGCATCATGCAGTTCGCGCTGCAGAGAGATATCCGCGCGCCGCTCAATACCCGTGACGGTCAGTATGATGACCTGCTGGATAATCTCTGGGTGACAATCCTTAATCAGCGCCTGACCGCGCTGGTGGATAACGGACAGTTACCGGCTGCCAGTATCAACCCGCAGGGCGCTATGCTGGACAGCCGCCGTCTTCAGCAACTGATGATAGTGCATCCGCAGGGCGCGGATTACCCCGGCAGTATCACCTTATTGTGGACAGAAATTCAGCGCCTGGCGACACAGCCCGTCACACAGGCAGAGCTGGACGATGCCCGGCAGAGTCTGCTGGCGAAACTCAGTCAGCAGGCTGCCGGGGAATCCCGCGACGGCAATGATTATCTCGCCGATACCATCACCACCGCACTGGAATACCGGATGCCGGTTCAGGACAAGCGCCAGCAGCTCACCACGGCATGGGAACTGCTCAAACCGGTCACGCCGGATACGCTGAAAACCCATGTGAACGAATTCCTGAATCAGGCCTCACCACGGCTGGCACTGCTCGGGCCGGACAGCGAACAGACCCGTTTTGATGAAAAAGCGTTCACTGACCGCTGGCAGCAGATCCGGCAGTCCGATCCCGGGCCGTTTTCCCTGACCGTGCGGCAGGTTGCGCTGAATGTTACCCCGGCAGCAGCCGGTACTATTGTTCAGGAGCAGGCACTGCCGCTGCCGTCCACGGAATCGTGGCAGTTATCCAACGGTCTGCGGGTGATTGTGCATCAGGATAAAAGCCTGAAAGATAATATTCAGATCAATCTGCGCATTCCGGGCGGCCGCTCACTGGAGCCTGCCGGACAGGAAGGACTGACCGACTGGGCACTGAAACTGCCGGAAAGCAGCGGCTACGGTGAGCTGAGCGCCCGTGAGCTGGCCTTATTCAGTAAACAGCACAGCCTCAGTCTGCGCCCGTACAGCGAACTGCTGAACCACGGATTCCGGGGTGAGGCACCGCCGGAAGAGCTGGATACCCTGCTGAAACTGCTGCACCTGAAGATCACACAGCCACAGTTCAGCGGCGAAAAATTACGCCGCAATCAGCAGCTGACGCTGGAAAGCCTGAACAGCACCCCGGTGGAGCGCCGCTTCCTGGATGCCATTAACCGCGAAAGCCATACTCACGGCGAACGTCTGGTAATAAATGAAAACGGCGGCTGGCGTCAGTTTACTGCCGCACAGTTACAGCAAAATCACCGTCTCCTGCTAAGCCCGGTACAGGACATGACACTGGTGATCAGTGGTGCAGCAGATAAAAAACAGATAAAACAGGCTGTTGAGAAATGGATTGCCACCCTTCCCGCATCCGGTCAGCGCCTGCAGTGGCGGGATCCGGCTATCGCACCCAAAATGCAATCCTTCAGCCGGACTTACCCGATAGCCAGTTCTGATAAAACCATGGTGAGTATTCAGTATGCCGCCCCGGCACAGTGGTCACAGAAAGAAAGCCTGACACTGCAACTGGCCGACAGCATCATCAGCAAACAGTTGCGTGGTGCATTGCGGGAACAGGCGGGCGGTATTTACGCCCTGAGTTTCTCTTCTATGCTGGCAAAACTACCGTCACCGTATTACAGCGCCCGGCTGAATTTCACCACCGATCCTCAGCGCGCCGCCGAAATGACGGCATTAAGCCGGAATGTGCTGAAAACCCTGAAAACAGACGGTATCAGTGACAATGCCCTGAATGAAGCCAGAGCCAACTGGTTACTGGAAAAACAGCAGGTTTATCAGAGTGCCGCATTCTGGACAGAATCACTGGCTCAGATTGCCGGGGACGATAATGCGTTTACCCGGATAACCGCAGAAGAGGCGTTAATTAATCAGATTACTGCAGAGGATATAAACCGGGCATTATCCCGCTACAGCGGTGAGAATGAAAAATTATTTATGCTCACTCCGCCATAATAAAACAAAGCCGCTTAACAGCGGCTTGATTATTTCCGCTAACTGAAAAAAAATAACAATCATTGTATTAACGGAGAGTGAAAATATATTTTGTGATATATCTCCGTATTATCACCCGAATGGGGTAGAGATAAGGAGAAACACAGTTGTTATATTTTCTGCGGGTGCCTGATTCTGTCCGGATCAGGCTATATTTCCCCTGTTCCGGATAGAAGAAAGCCCCGATTACGTTTTTCAACATAAACCGGGGCCGAATCTCTACCTGAACAATAGGGATTCTGCCTCCTTAAATTAAAGGAGTCAAGAGAAATGACCGGAAGAACAATAACAACATTAGCTATAGTTGCAGTGGTATTAATAACTGCTATTACAATTTCTGATGTTGTAAATTCGTTACTCAATAATCATCGGGTATCCGATTTTTCATTGAAAGGCGGAGATATGATGGTTGACGCAACATTGTCCTGTAGTGATAAATGATGCTGAGGGGGGAGGAATCCCCCCGTTTCTCTCTGTTGCAGGTAGCGGTTAATCAGGCACCTTATTTTACGCTCTTATTAACTTACTTATATACTCTTTCACTATGATAAAAAACAAGAATTACCCGTAATTATGTTTAACTTTATAATATCTGTTATAAGAATAGTTGGCTTATCTTTTATAGCAATATTATTAACATTAATTATATTCACAACCTATACCAAATCCACCGGTAAAATATGTCATTTCAATCTTAAAATGACAACAGGAAACAGTGCTTCAGAAATGTATACCGAACCTGACAACAGTAAATAACAAAAAACCGCTGCCGGAAAATAATACCGGCAGCGGTTTTTATAATGACTGAAATAAATTACTTTTTATCGCCCAGTAAAACAGATTCCAGCGCGATAGTGATCATTTCATTAAAAGTCGTCTGACGTTCTTCTGCCGGTAAGTTTTCACCGGTACGGATATGGTCAGAAACGGTGCAGATAGTCAGTGCTTTCGCACCGAATTCAGCAGCCACGCCATAAATACCGGCGGCTTCCATTTCCACGCCCAGAATGCCGTATTTCTCCATCACGTCAAACATTTGCGGATCAGGTGTATAGAATAAATCCGCAGAGAAGATATTACCGACACGAGCCGGGATCCCGGCGGTTTCTGCCGCTTCAACCGCATTACGTACCAGCCCGAAGTCCGCGATAGCCGCGAAATCGTTATCTTTGAAGCGCAGACGGTTCACTTTGGAATCCGTGCTCGCGCCCATGCCGATAACCACATCACGCAGTTTGACATCAGGGCTGATAGCCCCGCAGGAACCAACGCGGATAATGGTTTTCACGTCAAACTCAGTGATCAGCTCTTTGGCATAAATAGAGCAGGACGGGATCCCCATACCGTGACCCATCACGGAGATACGGCGGCCTTTATAGGTTCCGGTAAAACCCAGCATGCCACGCACATTGTTGACTTGTTTAATGTCTTCCAGAAAATTTTCTGCAATGTATTTCGCACGCAGCGGATCGCCGGGCATCAGAACAACATCAGCAAAATCACCGCGTTCGGCATTAATGTGAGGGGTAGCCATAAAAAAAATCCTTTCAGTCAATCCAAAGGGAAAGGGCAGACTGAAAGTCTGCCCGAAAAAAGAGACACATTACAGCATGTTTTTGCCGTAATCCATCGGGGATAAATTAAAATAGGATGCAACAGTCTGCCCGATGTCCGCGAAGGTTTCACGGTAGCCCAGTGAGCCCGGTTTAACTTTCGGCCCGTAAACCAGCACAGGGATATGTTCGCGGGTGTGATCGGTACCCGGCCAGGTCGGGTCACAGCCGTGGTCTGCGGTCAGGATCAGAATATCGTCCTCTTTCACCAGTTTCAGCATTTCCGGCAGACGGCGGTCAAACAGTTCCAGTGCAGCGGCATAACCCGCCACATCACGGCGGTGACCGTAGGAGGAATCGAAATCAACAAAGTTGGTAAACACAATGGTGTTATCACCCGCCAGTTTCATCTCTTCCAGTGATGCATCAAACAGGGCATCAATACCGGTCGCTTTCACTTTTTTGGTGATACCGACATGGGCATAGATATCCGCGATTTTACCGATGGAGACCACTTCGCCCTGCTTCTCTTCCACCAGCTTTTGCAGCATGGTCGCTGATGGCGGCTCTACCGCGTAGTCGTGACGGTTACCGGTACGTTCAAATGAGCCGGCTTTTTCGCCGGTAAACGGACGCGCAATCACACGGCCGATGTTGTAACCGCCTTTGGTCAGTTCTTCACGGGCGATTTCACACAGCTCATACAGTTTTTCCAGGCCGTACGTTTCTTCGTGGCAGGCAATCTGGAAAACGGAGTCCGCAGAGGTATAGAAAATCGGTTTGCCGGTTTTCATGTGCTCTTCGCCGAGCTGATCCAGAATCACAGTACCGGATGAGTGGCAGTTACCGAGGTATCCCGGCAGATTGGCGCGTTTAACCAGGATATCCAGTAATTCCTGCGGGAAGCTGTTTTCATGATCGCTGAAATAGCCCCAGTCAAACAGAACCGGAACCCCGGCAATTTCCCAGTGACCGGACGGGGTATCTTTACCGGAAGATAACTCACCGGCATAGCCGTATGCGCCGATAATCTCCGCATTCTTATCCAGACCTTCCGGGAAGTGTCCGGTGGATTCCTCAGCGGCTTTACCCAGCCCCAGACGGGACAGATTCGGCAGATGCAGCGGCCCTTTACGGCCTTTGTCTGCTTCACCGCGGGCACAGGCCTGTGCGATATGACCTAACGTGTCAGCACCGGTGTCACCGAAATCAGCGGCATCATGTGCAGCACCGATACCGAATGAATCCAGCACCATAATAAATGTACGTTTCATACTTCTCTCCTGTGTCAGATCACGTCAGGATGCAGGGCTCCGCGTGAATAACAAAATTGTTCTTATTCGCTGATCCGGCGGTAAATCAGCGGGGTATCGGTAACCGGGCTTTCACTGAGTGTGACCGCCTGACGCACTGCCTGAGCCGCTTCATTCCACGCATCTTCATTATTGGCATGGATCATCGCCAGCGGCATCTGTCCGTCAGCCACACTGTTGATCGGGGCAATATCACTTAATCCGACACTGTAGTCGATCGGATCGCTGGCCTTACGACGTCCGCCGCCCAGCGAGACAACCGCCATCCCCAGTGCGCGGGTATCCATCGCGCTCACAATCCCTTCTGTCTCAGCATAGACCGGTTTACTGAGCACTGCCGATGGCAAATAGTGCGGATAACGTTCGATAAAATCAGCCGGTCCGCGCTGTGCGGCAATCATCTGTCCGAAAATTTCCGCTGCTTTACCATTATCCAGCACGCGCTGTAATTTTGCTTCCGCCTCTGTGCGGTCAGCCGCCAGCCCGCCGGAAACCAGCATCTCTTTACACAGCGCCATAGTGACTTCATACAGGCGCGGATTGCGGTACTCACCGGTCAGGAAACGCACCGCCTCACGCACTTCCACCGCATTACCGGCACTGGATGCCAGCACCTGATTCATATCAGTCAGCAGTGCCGTTGTCCGGCAGCCCGCGCCGTTGGCAACCTGCACGATCGCCTGCGCCAGCTGCTCCGATAATTCATAAGTCGGCATAAATGCCCCGGAACCGACTTTCACATCCATCACCAGCGCATCCAGTCCTTCAGCCAGTTTTTTGCCGAGGATAGAGGCAGTGATCAGCGGAATGGAATCCACCGTTGCCGTAATGTCGCGGGTCGCGTAGAAACGTTTGTCCGCCGGTGCCAGTGAGTTGGTCTGGCCGATAATCGCCACACCGGTCTCTTTAATGATACGGCGGAAGGTTTCATCATCCGGGAAAATATCAAAGCCCGGAATCGCTTCCAGTTTGTCGAGCGTGCCGCCGGTATGTCCCAGGCCGCGGCCCGAGATCATCGGGATATAGCCGCCACAGGCAGCCACCATCGGGCCGAGCATCAGGGAGGTCACATCCCCCACGCCGCCGGTGGAGTGTTTATCCACAACCGGGCCCGGTAAATCAAGGTTTTTCCAGTCCAGCACCGAGCCGGAATCGCGCATCGCCAATGTCAGCGAGACACGCTCCTGCGGGTTCATATCATGGAAATATATCGTCATCGCCAGCGCGGCAATTTGTCCCTCAGAGACTGAGTTATCACGCACACCGTTAATAAAGAAACGGATTTCTTCATCAGAGAGCGGGTGTCCGTCCCGTTTTTTGCGAATGATTTCCTGAGCCAGAAACACAGAGATCTCCTTACAATACCGGGTCCGTCCCGGTACCACAGATACCGGGTTAATCAGAAAGCCGGGCGGCAAAAGCAGCCCGGAAAGTGTGATTAATACTTGCTGTCAGATTTGACGTCTGCGTAACCCAGTGCGTTGAGCAGGCTGGCTAACAGGCTGGATGCGCCAAAGCGGAAGTGACGGGAGTCAGCCCAGCCTTCGCCCATGATACGGTCAGCCATCGCCAGATACTGCGCAGCGTCTTCCGCAGTACGGACACCACCGGCCGGTTTGAAACCAACGGTTTTACCAACGCCCATATCACGGATCACGGTCATCATGATTTCCGCGGTTTCCGGCGTGGCGTTGACCGGCACTTTACCGGTGGAGGTTTTAATAAAGTCAGCACCGGCTTTGATGGCGATTTCAGATGCCTGACGAATTAACGCCGGATCTTTCAGCTCACCGCTTTCGATGATCACTTTCAGCAGCACATTGTGTTTCGCACAGGCTTCTTTGCAGGCTTTCACCATATCAAAACCAACCTGTGTATTACCGGCCATCAGTGCGCGGTACGGGAACACCACATCCACATCATCTGCGCCGTAAGCAATCGCCGCATTGGTCTCAGCCAGTGCAATCTCAATGTCATCATTACCGTGCGGGAAGTTGGTAACAGTCGCGATACGCACGTCCGGCGTACCCTGCTCACGCAGAACTTTACGGGCCAGCGGGATAAAACGCGGGTAAATGCAGACAGCCGCAGTCTGGCCGGCCGGGCTTTTCGCCTGATGACACAGCGCGGTGACTTTCGCATCAGTATCATCATCATTCAGGGTGGTTAAATCCATTAAGGACAGCGCGCGCTGCGCTGCGGCGGTTAAATCGGTCATAAAACTCTCCAACGTATGTCTGCGCCGTTACCGGGCAGACGCAATATCTGAACGATGCAAAATGTGTTGGCGAGCGGGACTTGGTTCCGTGAAGACGTTGTTTCTCTTGAGCTAAGAGTTAACGCTGAGATCCTTCTCACCGCGCTGTCATACAGGTGACCTGACAAACAGAATCACCGAATCCGTTATAGGGTATCCATGCCGTATTTGAGCATGTCCCGGCGCTATAATACGTGCCTTTCATCACGTTTATATAACAGCATTTACATCAATACATATGATTATGTGATAAAAATCACGTTAATAGCCCGATATGCGCAAAATGACAGCACATATTCACGGCATAGTATAGCGCAGGAAAGGGATAAACAGGGAGAGACAGAAAGACAAGTACACTGAATCAGTGAATGCACAGGTGAACCGGGTT
Source organism: Morganella sp. GD04133 (assembly GCF_029835375.1). NCBI lineage: Bacteria > Pseudomonadati > Pseudomonadota > Gammaproteobacteria > Enterobacterales > Morganellaceae > Morganella > Morganella sp. GD04133. Next base: position 105,635 of record NZ_JAODZS010000008.1, read on the forward strand.
CACCTGTGCAGGAAGCGCTTTACAGTGCCAGGAAGAAACCGGCGATAGTTGCACTCATCAGGTTGGAGAGAGTACCGGCCATCACCGCTTTCATACCCAGACGTGCCACGTCTTTACGACGGTTAGGTGCCATACCGCCCAGGCCACCCAGCAGGATAGCAACGGAGGACAGGTTAGCAAAACCGCACAGGGCAAAGGAGATAATCGCTTTGGTGTGATCAGACAGCGGCTGTAAACCGGCAGCAATCACCTGCGTATCCGGCTTCAGGTATTCACCGAAATTCATATAGGCGACAAACTCATTCACCACAACTTTCTGCCCGATAAAGGAACCCGCCGTCATTGCCTCATTCCACGGAACACCAATCAGGAAGGCAATAGGTGAGAAGACCCAGCCGAGGATCAGTTCCAGTGATAACTGCGGATAGTCAAGCCAGCCGCCGATCCCGGCCAGGATACCGTTAATTAAGGCGATCAGCGCGATAAATGCCAGCAGCATTGCACCCACGTTCAGCGCCAGCTGCATACCGGAAGATGCACCACTTGCCGCCGCGTCAATGATGTTGGCAGGGCGTTCTTCTTCTGCCATACCGGCCATGGCTTCACGGCGGTCATCGAAATGCTCGGTTTCCGGTACCATCAGTTTCGCAAACAGCAGGCCGCCCGGCGCCGCCATAAAGGATGCCGCGATCAGGTACTCCAGCGGTACCCCCATCTGCGCATACCCGGCGAGAACAGAACCGGCCACGGATGCCAGACCACCACACATCACCGCAAACAGTTCTGAGTTGGTCATTCCTGAAATATACGGACGCACCACCAGCGGGGCTTCCGTTTGTCCCACGAAGATGTTGGCTGTCGCGGACAGGGATTCGGTACGGGAAGTGCCCAGCAGTTTCTGTAAGCCACCGCCGAGAATTTTAATCACAAGCTGCATAATGCCGAGGTAATACAGAACAGCAATCAGCGAGGAGAAGAAAACGATAACCGGCAGAACGCGCAGGGCAAAGACAAAACCACCGCCGCCGAATACCTCGAACATTTTGTCGGATACCAGGCCACCGAAAATAAAGTCCATCCCTTTCTGGCCGTAGCCGATAACACTGGCGACACCGTTAGACATTGCCAGGAGGATTTTGCGTCCCACCGGGACATAAAGAACCAGCGCACCGATCAGCACCTGAATAATAAAGGCACCGGTGACAGTCCGCAGTTTGATTGCCCGGCGATCACTTGAAAACAGCACTGCGATAAAGATCAGCACTGCCATCCCGACCAGACTCATAAGGAGTTGCATGGAAGTATCCCTGTTCACGATAATGTAGAGTAATAGTCCTGTTCCGCATGCAGCTCAGAGCAGGACCCTGTGGCGCTGATTATACCCGGTCAGTCCGGTCAACAATCAACTTGCGTCACAAATAACGACTGAAAAAAGTAACAAAAAATACAAAAACATGATGACAATCACATTATTCAACTGTTTTTATCTGAAAAAAACCTGCCAAACCGGGAATTGGCGGGTATTTAACCAGATGACGACCGTGAAATAATATCCGCTTACAATTGTAAGTGATTTCGGGTGATTTGGCACACAGAATGCAGGCCGTACAGGACAAAATCGCGGGAAAATCGATTCAGGAACCTTAATCAGATGATTACAGCGAAAAAAGTGTACAGCTGTTGCGATAAATCTGAGCAGCAATTTCCTCCGGAGACTCACTGCGCAGTGAACAAAGCACCTCAAAGGTGCGGACAATCCGCTCCGGCCGGTTCGGCTCACCCTGAAAACCGCTGAGCGGCATATCCGGGGCATCGGTTTCCAGTAATAACGCAGAGAGAGGCAGCTGTGCGATTGCCCGCCGGGTCTTCTGCGCCCGGTCGTAAGTAATCGTCCCGCCGACCCCGATGTAATAACCCAGTTTCACAAAGGCATCCGCCTGGGAAAAACTGCCCGAAAAACCGTGAACCACTCCACGGCGGGGAACCGGATGACGGCGCAGAACCGCAGCAAGCGTGTCATGGGTTTTTCGGGAATGCAGAATAACCGGTTTATCTGTCCGCGCGGCCAGTTTCAGCTGAGCAATAAAAAAATCCAGCTGCTTATCCCACTGCGGCTCCGCCATATAGCGATCCAGCCCGATTTCACCTACTGCCACGCATTCTGTTCCGCTTCCGGTGATAAGCAACTCAAGCTGTTCCAGATGTTCAGGGGTGTGTTCTGCAATATAAAGCGGATGCAGACCAAACGCTGCGTGCAGGCGGGGACAGGTATCGCCGGATGACCGGCACAGCCCGGCCACGGTGCTGAGATTCCAGTGACTGACCGCAGGGATAATAATATCAGTCAGCCCGGCCTGTGCCGCTGCAGCTTTGTGGCGGGTAAGATCATCCGTAAAAAACGGGAAATCAAAATGGCAGTGGGTATCAATAAACGGCATTTATTCAGTCCGCCGGTTTTTTTAGTGAATGTTCCGGTGAATGCAATACCGCGGCGGTGCCGTCAGTGACGGGCAACTGAGAGTCGCTGTCGTTGGATGCGGGCGGAACCCTCAGTACGGAACGTCGTACCGGCTGATATGACGCCCAGCGCTCACCGAGTGTTGCCAGAAAATAGCGCCCGCTGCGGCGGCCCAGGCGGTAATCCTGCATCAGGGTTTTAACCCTGCTGCCGAGCGCATTACTCGCCAGTGGGGCATTCGGATAAATTTCAGCAATTTCAACCCCGGGCGGCGGTGACTGAATAAATTTTTGTGTCCGGTAATAACTTTTGGCGTGCTGTTTCATCATGGCAACCATCCGTTTCAGATGGCTTTTTTCCAGCCAGCGTTCCATTCGTTTCACCCATTCCGGGGTGTAATAGAGCTGTGACGGCACTGTCCGGATCACCACAATCCGAGTGGCACCGCGCCGCCATGCCTCAATAACCGGCACTGCATCACTGATGCCGCCATCATGATAGGTGATACCGTCAATCTCCACCCCTTCACGGTAGAATCCCGGGATGGCGCTGGAGGCTTTGATATATTCCAGCCAGTCTTCCGCCTGCGGGCTGAAATACGCGGCATTCAGATTATCCGCCCGGCTGGCGCACATATAAAATTCCTGCCCCTTCTCAAAGCGCCGCAGTGCATGCGCAATATCCAGCGGACATTCTGCAGAGGTTGACGAAATAAGCCAGTCGAGATCGATAAGATTTCCGCCGCGGATAAAACGCAGCGGATTAAAGAATTGTTTGTCCGTGGTGTAACGGGTGATGACATGACGGGCATAGCCGCGCTGACCGCACAGATAGGCTGACAGGTTCTGCGCTCCCGCAGAAGTACCGATCAGTAAATCAAACGGGTTAAACCCGGCTTTGAGAAATTCATCCAGCACCCCGGCGGTAAAAATCCCGCGCTGACCGCCACCTTCACAGACCAGTGCCAGTTTACCGGCTGCCTGAAGCGGATCAGGCAACCAGGCCAGCGGTGCGATTTTCCCGGGCGTTACCGGGATATACGTTCCCATCCTGTCTTCCCCCGGCGCAGATTATCTGCCGGTTATTTATATTGCCCGATACTGACTTCCACCGCACGGACGCCGGGGATGCCTTTGGCAATATCGATGATTTTTGTACGCTGAGCATCAGTGGTGACAAACCCGGAGAGATACACAGTACCGTTAATAGTTTTTACAGCGATATCATTGCTGTCAATATCATTTGCACTTAACAACTGCCCTCGGATTTTCGCGGTGATGGTGCTGTCATCCACCAGCAGTGAGGCATCTTTTACCGCGCCGTCAAATTTCTGCTCTGCCTGCTTACCCAGATCTTCCGCAGACTGAGAAGCACTGTCCCACACCTGCCCGGCTTTCTGACTCAGCGATTCCTCCGCCATGGCGGATGCACTGAACAGTGTGCCGCTGACCAGCAGAACAGCCAGTGATTTCATGGTATTGCGCATTATCGTCCCCTTCTTTATTTTCATGATGAACATCATCTGTCCGTCAGTGTATCTTAACTCCGCCATAAAAAAAACGCGCCCGGCGGCGCGTGAGATTGCTGACAAAGCAGGATAAAACGTGGTTTTTCCTGCTTTGTGTTATCAGCCGAAAATCAATAGATTGATTTTCCTGGTTTATTTTTACAACCTCTGTCGGTCGTCGCCAATCCCTGCGGGTTTGACAACGGCCTGAACGCGCCCGGAGGCGCGTTATTTTTCTGTCAGTGTTCGCGGGTTTTGTGGAAACTCACATCCGGATAGCGTTCTGCGGTGAGATTAAGATTCACCATGGTCGGTGCGATATAAGAGAGGTTATCGCCGCCGTCGAGTGCCAGATGCAGTTCATTTTTACGTTTGAACTCTTCCAGTTTCTTCACATCGTTACACTCCACCCAGCGGGCGGTAGAGACGTTAACCGCCTCATAAATCGCTTCGACGTTGTATTCGCTTTTCAGACGGGCAACCACCACATCAAACTGAAGCACCCCCACCGCGCCGACAATCAGGTCGTTGTTTGCCAGCGGACGGAAAACCTGCACAGCGCCCTCTTCAGATAACTGAACCAGCCCTTTGAGCAGCTGTTTCTGTTTCAGCGGATCACGCAGACGGATACGGCGGAACAGTTCCGGTGCGAAGTTAGGGATGCCGGTGAATTTCAGAATCTCACCCTGAGTGAAGGTATCACCAATCTGAATAGTACCGTGGTTATGCAGCCCGATAATATCGCCGGGATAGGCACAATCCACATGCGCACGGTCACCGGCCATAAAGGTCAGCGCATCGGAAATCACCACGTCTTTTTTGAGACGCACCTGATGCAGTTTCATCCCTTTTTCATACACACCGGACACAATGCGCAGGAAAGCCACGCGGTCACGGTGTTTAGGGTCCATATTGGCCTGAATTTTAAACACAAATCCGGTAAATTTGTCTTCTTTCGCCGTCACTTCACGGATATCGGTCTGACGCGGCATCGGTGCCGGTGCCCAGGAAACCAGGCCGTCCAGCATATGATCCACCCCGAAGTTCCCCAGCGCGGTACCGAAGAAAACCGGCGTCAGTTCACCGGCGAGGAACAGTTCCTCATCGAATTCATGGGATGCGCCCTGCACCAGTTCCAGTTCATCACGCAGCTGCGCCGCCAGCTCTTCACCGACAGCGGCATCCAGATCCGGGTTATTCAGCCCTTTTACAGTGCGGACTTCCTGAATGGTATGCCCCTGACCGGTCTGATACAGATAGGTTTCATCGCGGTACAGGTGATAGACCCCTTTGAACAGCTTACCGCAGCCGATAGGCCAGGTAATCGGCGAGCAGGCAATTTTCAGCTCGTTTTCCACTTCATCCAGTAACTCCATCGGGTCACGGATATCGCGGTCAAGTTTGTTCATAAAGGTCAGGATCGGGGTGTCACGCAGACGGGTCACTTCCATCAGCTTACGGGTACGATCCTCTACCCCTTTTGCCGCATCGATCACCATCAGGCAGCAGTCCACCGCCGTCAGGGTGCGGTAGGTATCTTCGGAGAAGTCTTCGTGCCCCGGGGTATCCAGCAGGTTCACCAGTGCATCGTGATACGGGAATTGCATCACGGATGTGGTGATGGAGATCCCGCGCTGTTTTTCCATCTCCATCCAGTCAGATTTGGCGTGCTGGTTAGAGCCGCGCCCTTTGACTGTCCCGGCTTTCTGGATAGCCTGTCCGAACAGCAGGACTTTTTCGGTAATGGTGGTTTTACCGGCATCGGGGTGCGAAATGATCGCAAAGGTGCGGCGCTTGGCCACTTCCTGTAAAAATGCATTATTTGACATCTGAGCGTTCTTCTGGGGCTGTGAGGCAGAAACACCCGGTTTCCGCCTCTGATTTCTCATTAATAGGGCTTATTTTCGCCCGGTTTGCCCCGTGAAACAACAAAAGCTTGAAAATCAGGCCCTGTCAGTTGTCCAGCAGGCAGATACAGGCGAGTGCATCACTCATCCGGCAACTCTCCATCAGTGCCAGTAAATCCTTATTAATATCACCCATATGCATTTTCAGTGAAAAATACGCTGCCAGCAAAAGCTGAACATCACGTTCCGTCAGAAGCCGTTTTTCCGTTGCCGCCAGTGCTGCCAGATTGGTGCGCAGATAGAAATAATCCATGACCAGCAAACTGAGGTGAGACAATGCATTATCGGTACCGGCAGCATCACCGCCAAAATTATCCGCGTGCGGAAACTGACTGTGATACAGCAGATAAGCAAACAGATTGCGCAGCGTGTACGACTCACTCAGACAACTGTCCTGCTGCTGCACTTTCCATTCTGCCCGCAGGCGTGCCATATTCTCTTCCGTGCGGGCTGTCGTCTGCTGATCGTCCAGCCCCAGCTGGTTCAGCGTGTTGATATAGGTTGAAAGTAAAAAAGGGCCGTTACGGGATAATTTCGGAATAAATTTGCCATACACACTCAATATCCCCGTCTGAAAACTGACCGGATGCGGCAGTGCTCTGCGTTCTGCAGTCAGTTCCCCGTTTTCCGTTGCATTGAGCAGGAATTCATACACACCCTGAATACGATCAAAATTCGTCTCAATATCATAGTTGAGTTTGCTGATAAACGTCAGTAACTGCATGACGGCATAGAGATTATCCTCAAACTCCGGTGACGGTGCCTGCACCAAGTTCATACACCAGAGATACACCAGGTATTTCGGGTCAGTCAGCGCGGCATCCTGTGGTATTTTTTTCAGGAACTGATCTTCTTCCGTTAACTGCATGGCATCGGCGGAAAACAGCAGCTGGCGGACAACCTCCGGACAGGAGAGTGACAGACGTTTAAACGTTGCATTCTGATATTTTACTTCACTGCGCGGGTATTCCCGGCAGGTATGACTCATTGCCGAAGGACCGAGTTTGCTGTAAATTCCGCACAGCCGTTTTTCTGTCAGAAACGGACACAATTTTTTTTCCGTCAGCCGGATATAAGCATATGCCCCCGGGCGGTCTGATTTTAGTACATAATCCTGTGAAATTTGTTTAATTTCAATACTGTCTGCACTGTGATATTTTTTGTAGGTTTTTTTATCAATACTGATAAACCAATCCTGGCAACAGTGTGACAGGCACTCAGAACCAACGCATTCAAAGCGCCGGATAAACATTGGTGTGATAATTTTATGGATAAACATGACGGAGAGCGCCTGTGATAAAAGTATATTATCACGATAGCATGGAAAGAAACCCGGGAAATGGATGAAAAAACACCGTTTTATCTGACTTATCGCGCTATTACATTCCGAAACTCAGATAAAGCGCCATAATCAGTGCATCCTCTTTACCCTGTGCCGCCGGATAATAGTTCTTCCGCACCGAGACCTCATTAAAACCAAGCGATTCATACAGCGCAATCGCCGGGCGGTTTGATGCCCTGACTTCCAGCCAGAGTGTCGCAATCCCTTTTGCTGTCAGGTCTTCAATCACTTTTTCCAGTAACTGACGGCCATAACCTTTCCCCTGGTGCTCAGGCGCAACCGCAATATTAAACAGCGTTGCTTCATCCAGTACGGTCTGGTTGATAGCAAATCCGGCCAGTTCCCCGTCTGCGTCCAGTTTCAGGTTATGGTAGCGTTCGCCGTGATTGCTGCGGAATGTGGCTTCACTCCAGGGATAAGCATGAGCGGCCTGTTCAATACGGAATGCGGCGGCAAAATCAGCGGGAAGCAGCGGTGACAGTCTGGTCATAATGATAAATTTGTGTCCATAACCCGCGTTTTGCCTGCGCATCCTGATACAGATCGGCAATACGGAGGGAGTGTAATGAAGGCAGTGAATCCGGCAGTTCAGCTTCCGTTCCCGGCAGCCAGCACAGGCAGTTTGTCTGCGCCGGGATACTCTGTACATTGTCCGGGGTGATGCAGTACACATCCTCTGCCGTAATATTCAGGCTGCGGAAGATATCGCTGAGTAAATCACAGGTGAGATCTGCCTGCTCATCGGTTATGATCAGCAGACGTGCCGAAGCCGGGATCTGTACAGACAGTTCCCCTTTCAGGCGCTGCGGCTGACGCAGCGTCCATTGGGTGATCCCCATCTGAGCCAGCATTCTGTCTCGTCGCGTCATAATGTATCCCTGAAATAACAAACGACACTATCTTAGCAAAGCGCGCTGCCCGCGCCAATGCTGCCGAATTATGATTTACAGGAGTTAACGGATGTCCATGCTTACCCCGGCCAGTGAAGTGATTTTACGTCATGCAGACGAATTTACCGGGAGCCGTGTCCTGCTTGCCGGAGACATTCAGGACTCCCTCGCTGCACAGCTTTCCGCGCAGTCAGTGTATGTCAGCACCAGCCAGTATCATCAGTGGCAGGCCCTGCGCACTGCGCTGGGTGATCGCGCCGCATTTGCGCTGACCGTCAGCCCGGAAGCTGCCGCACAGTGCGACACCCTGATCTATTTCTGGCCGAAGAGTAAACAGGAAGCCCTGTTCCAGCTGACACAGATTTTTTCCTGCCTGCCGGTTGGCAGTAATATTTTTATTGTCGGTGAAAACCGCAGTGGTGTCCGCAGTGCGGAAAAAATGACAGAACCGTTCACCGCACTGCGCAAAATCGACAGCGCACGCCGCTGCGGCCTCTATTACGGCGAACTGACCACCCCGGCACACTTTGCCCTGCAGGAGTGGATCGGCAATTATACGGCGGAAGACATGCAAATTGTGACGCTGCCGGGGGTATTCAGCCAGGACAATATTGATGCCGGCAGTGCGCTGCTGCTGGAATCACTGAACCAGCCGGTGACCGGCTCACTGCTGGATATTGCCTGCGGCAGTGGCGTTATCGCGACTGTACTGGCAAAACGTAATCCGGGGCTGACCCTGACACTCAGTGATGTCTCTGCCGCCGCTCTTGAGGCCGGACGTGCAACCCTGGCACGGAACCAGCTGGAAGGCCGGGTGATCGCCAGTGACGTGTATTCAGATATCAGTGACCGCTATGACTGGATTGTTGCCAACCCGCCGTTCCATGACGGTCTGAACACCAGCTACAGTGCCGCACAGCGCCTTATCTCCGGTGCCAAAGCCCGCCTGAACCGCGGCGGAAAATTGTGTATCGTGGCCAACGCCTTTTTACCGTATCCGGATCTGCTGGACAGCACGTTCGGTCGGCATCAGGTTCTGGCGCAAACCGGTAAATTTAAGGTCTACCTGGCTACAAATGCCTAATAAGTAAGCGAAGTCACCAATTTTGATAAAAAATTATTGACGGCGCGGATAAAACCGCTAAAATCCGCCTCCATGCTATCAGTGACAAGATAGTTCTGAATTGCGAGGGTGGCGGAATTGGTAGACGCGCTAGCTTCAGGTGTTAGTGTCCTTACGGACGTGGGGGTTCAAGTCCCCCCCTTCGCACCAATCAGATCTTATCACACACAACTGACAGCAGATTGAATGACAGTACCTGCGAGGGTGGCGGAATTGGTAGACGCGCTAGCTTCAGGTGTTAGTGTTCTTACGGACGTGGGGGTTCAAGTCCCCCCCTTCGCACCACTGTTATGACAATCTTCTGCAATAATCTTTACTTCCGGATATCACATCCTCAGATGCTCAAACCAGAGCAGACTTCCCAGAACAAATGCAATACCTGCCGGAATCAGCAGGAAATGACGCAATACGCGGTTATACAGCATCGGCATTGTCAGCAGAATCACCACCGCTAATGCAATGCGGGCAGCATCCTGTTCATGCCCCTGTGATAAAAACAACACGACCGGTATCAGCGCCAGCATCATGCCACCGACCCCGGTTAACTGCTGCCAGAAAAACGATGAAAGCGGGTGTTTGATTTGCATCACAGCCACTCCTTACAATAACGAAATGAGAATCATTCCTGTTATCATAAATAATCTGCCGCCTGTTGCAACCGATTTTTCGCATAAAATGCAAAAAAGGTGCATGATTATATACCTGAAAATCATACACCTATAATTAATGTGTCTATAAATTGAACGGATATTAATGTGTTAAATGATCAGTTCCGGAAAAGAAACACAAAATGAATATCTTCCGGTTCAAGGGCAAACAGCGCCGGATCCGGCTTTGCGATCAGTTCACATCCCAGATGCTGATAAAAATGCACGGTATTTTCTGACGGAATGGATGAAACATAAAACCCCTTTGCGCCCATCTCTTTTGCTGCCGTTTCACAGCAGGCAAAGAGCTGACGACCAATCCCTCTGCCCCGGTATGCTTTGCTGATATGCAGGAAGGAGAGCTGACGCAACGCCGTTTCATCTTCCTCAAATGCCACCGGGCGCGGATCAACACTGGCGGCAGCCACCAGCATCTCTCCGTCAAATACCCCGAAAAACGGCGCACCGCGATCAAAACTGTCCAGCAGGATCGGCGTGTAATGCTCCGCCTCGCCTTCCGGCCAGTCGCGCATGTCAAAGCGCTGCGCGGAGAGCACCAGCTCCCCGTGCTGATGCAGGTACAGGTGTTCAATCAGTTCGGTCCGGTCAATTGACCAGACCTGCGGTATTTCCTGCCGTTCAAGCTGTCTCGTGAGAAGTGTCATCATTTGTTGTCTCTGTTTTTATCTCTGCGACACCTTCTAACACATGATAGGCCACAGAGCAAAACAGAGAGTTCAGACGCTTCATATCCCCCAGCAGCCCGATATGTAACCGGCTGCTGCCGATGCTCTGCAGATTGTTGACATGCAGCCGCTCCACATGGGCAAAAGAGTAACGCTGATTAAGCAGACGGAACCGGTGTTTTGCCCGGCGCAGCCGCCGCGCATTATCCACATCGCCGGACACAAACACTGACATCGCCAGATTGAGGTTATTCTGCAACCGCGACATCATGGTAGTCAGTTCACCGTAGCCGTCCTTCGAGAAGATACGTTGCGGGTCGGCTGTCTGGTTCGCCACATCGTGGGACATCCGCCCGATAATCAGGGACGACTGCTGAAGCGACATCGCGGTATCAATCACCTCCGCCCAGCGCCGGGAATCGCTTTCCCCCAGCTCGGTTTGCTGTAACTGTGCCAGATAGAGCTTGATACTGCTGTGCAGCAGCTCCGCTTCTTCTTCCAGGTGCCCGATCAGCCGTTTCTGCTCACCTTTACCCGCCAGCTGGCTGTCAAAACGCTGAAGCATCTGCTCAATCACATCCCCCAGACGCAGGGTTTCCCGCACCGCATTAGCCAGCGCAAGAGACGGGGTATCGAGCGCGCTCTGATCCAGATAACGGGGGGCAGCGCTGTCCTCTTCCGCCTCCGGTTCGGCGATCAGCCGCTGACACAGCCGTGCCATCGGTTTTACCAGCGCCAGCATCAGTACGCAGCGGACCAGGTTATAGACCACATGGAAATAAATCACGACTTCCGCCGCCGGCAGATTATACTGGCCGATCCAGAGCGCCAGCGGTTTCACCCACGGCAGCACCAGCACACAGCCAATCAGCTTAAACAGCATACTGCCGAGCACTACCTGACGTGCAACCGCATTCTGACCACGGCTGCTCAGCATGGCCAGGAACCCGCTGCCGAGATTGGAGCCGATGACGATCGCCAGACTGATATGCAGCGGTACCAGACCGGTGGCACTCAGGGTAGCCGTCAGCAGCACCGCCGCCAGGCTGGAGTAACTGATCATGGCAAACAACGCCCCCACCAGCAGCGCCAGTACCGCATCCCCGCTCAGTGACGTGAAAACAGCCTGAACCGCAGAGGCCTGTGTAATCGGCTCTGCGGAGGACACTATCAGCTGAAGCGCCAGGATAATCAGACCCAGCCCGATACCCACCCGACCCAGCTGCCCTGTCCGGCTCTTTTTCTGACTGAGAAACGTAGTGACCCCCGCCAGGATCAGCAGTGGTGAGAGCCAGGAGAGATCAAACGTCAGCACCCGTGCCATCAGTGCCGTGCCGACATCCGCCCCCAGCATAATCACCAGCGCGGGCGGCAGCGCTATCATGCCCTGCGCCACAAACGAGATCACCAGCAATGCGGTGGCATTACTGCTCTGCACCAGCGCAGTTACCCCCAGACCGGCGAGAAACGCCCGTGATGTTTTCCGGATGCTTTTTTCGAGGAGACGCCGCAAATCCGCGCCAAAGACACGCATAATTCCGGTCCGGACAATGTGTGTCCCCCAGACCAGCAGCGCAACCGATGAAAGAAGATGGAGTAATGTCAGCATAGTGTTTTTGTCAGCATAAAGTTCCGTTAAAACGATCAGATCAACGGTATATCACACAGGCACTGTGCCGCAATGTGATAATGGTAATAAACACCGCCGCTATCAGAAGAAAAAAATCGCATAAAACACACAGTTTTACGGAATACAGGATATCTGTCCCGGAGCCGGGACATCGGATAAGTATACCTTATGGTAAATATATTTCAAAAATCATCATGTTACAAAAAATAATAAAAAACCGCCGGCACAGAGTACCGGCGGCAGCCACTGCTGAAATCAGCAAAATGATGCAATCAACATGAAGAAAAGCACTTCAGAACAGTGTGAATATCAGGTACCGCAGATTACTTCAGTTCCATCGCATCCCGCATGGTAAAGAACAAATCGGTCTGATCCGTCAGCCCCACCACATTCGCCGCACCCGGACCATAAGCTGCCACACGCAGCTGGGCACCGGTATGCTCCTGCGAATCTGATTCCGAGTTACCGTAGTTAACTGCCATCACGCTGCCGTCTTTGGTCAGCAGTGCCTGAGTCAACCCCGGTGAGACCACATCCGCCTCAATAATTTGGCTGGAATGAGCATGGTCAGCGGTGACAATCACCAGCGTGTCACCGTGTGTTTTCGCGTATTCCATACCGATCTGCACCGCTTCATCCAGCGCGACCGTTTCACCGATCTGACCGCAGGCGTTTGCCGCATGATCCTGTTTATCAATGGAGGCGCTTTCCACCTGTAAGAAGAAGCCGTTTTCATGATCTTTAAGAAGATCAATGGCTTTTTCAGTCATCTGAGCCAGTGTCGGGGCATTCGGGTCCAGTTTTGAACTTGGTTTACACTCCACGACAGGTTTATCGAGGTTGCCGCGGTAGGACGCTTTCGGGCCTTCCCACGCCACTTCCATATTGCCGTCACTGAATAATCCGAGCACCGGTTTATCCTGATTTGCCGCTTTCACATCCGCCAGCGATTTGGCATCTTTCACAACCAGATAACCGCGTGCCGCAGCCTGCTCTTCCAGGGTTTTTCCGGCATAGTCCCCGGCTTTGGCTGTCTGGCGGAAACTCTTCGCGCCGCCGCCGAGCGTGACATCCGCACGGGCATTCAGCAGCTGCTCACTAATAGAGCCCAACCCGCCGTTTTCCAGTGCATCGGCACTGCAGCGCTCTGCGGTTTCTTCCGGGCCGTAGCATTTACGCTGGCTGATATGAGAGATCAGGGCTGCCGGTGTGGCATCCTGAATTTCAGATGTGGTGACATTCCCGGTCGCTTTGCCGTTTTTCTTTGCCAGCTCGAGAATGGTGGTGTGCGGTTTGCCGGTGACATCAATGCCCAGCGCCCCGTTATAGGTTTTCACCCCGGACGCCCAGGCAGTCGCAGAGGCAGCGGAGTCAGTCACATAATTCGGTTTCTGTGTTTTCTTATCGAGCGCATACGTGGTGTACTGACCGGTCAGCGGCAGGGCATCAATCCCTTTAAACACGCCGCCTGCACCTTCTGCATAGTTACGCGCCACGGTAATTTCGGAATCACCCATTCCGTCGCCGATAAACAGAATCACATTTTTTGCTTTGGTCTGACCGATAGCTGCTTTCAGCGCCTCTGTCTGATCGGATGACAGACGGCGCGCACCGCCGAACTCCGTAATATTGCCTTTGGCGGCGCGATCCTGTGCCAGAATCGCATCGGCATTCCCCGCTGCAACTGCCGGTAATGCAGAGCCCGTCAGCAGTGCCAGAACGGCAGCTGCAACCCGTGTTTTCATCGTCGCATGAAGCATGAGCAGAATCCTTGTCATTAATAAAACGTAGTCAGTTATCAACGCAGGACAGCCTAATCCGCTCTTATGACATCAGCGTGACACTATTGTGACCTCTTTGTGTCAGTCAGATACATCAGCCCGGAATGCAGAGTTTCGCACCATGAGACATAGTCATGTCCGCCCGGGCGCTCCTCACGGGTAACCTCGTAACCTTTTTCCTGTAAAACCTGATACAGCGCCCGGTTGTTATGCAAAATCCCACCGGCACCGGCACCGGCACGGGTTTCAAACACACCGGCCTCAAGGAAAAACCGCAAAGGAAGTTTGTGAGTACCTGCAAACTCGCGAATCAGCCATTCCGGCGGCTCTGCCTCCGGTGACCACCAGTAAGAGCCGGACATACTCAGCACATTGCCAAAACGGTGAGGTAATTTCATCGCATTCCAGGAAGACGCAAGACCACCGTAACTGCTGCCGGAAACAATGGTCCGCGCTGCAGGGATATTAATACCCTGCTGTGCCAGCCACAGCATCAGTTCTTTGTCCAGAAACTGCGGGAACAGCTCATTCGGCTGCAGTTCTTTGCCGCGCTGCTCACTGCTGATGCTGTCCACCATCACCACATACAGCGGCGGAATTTCCCCGCGCTTCACCCACTGATCAATAAATGTGACGATATGATAGTTTTTGCGGTATATCTGCCCGTCAAACAGCACCAGCAACCAGGGCTCCGCACCCGGCTCCGGCGGGGTATACACTGCAATTTCCCGCTGATTATTCAGGATATCGCTGTGCAGCTGATGCAGTGCCACCGTACCAAAAACCGGCTGTTGTCCGGGCGTCCGGAAATCACACACTCTGTTGTTATCTAACGCAATAATGGCATGGCGATTGAATTCATCCGCCCCGTCTGCACCCGCACTCAGCGGGTTACGCGGATCCGCCTGTGCCGTGCTCAGCAGCGCTTTGCGGCGGGCACCTTCAACGGAACGGTCAAGCTGCGGAATATCCGGGGCGATTTTATACTGGCTGACAGTCTCTGCGGGAACAATGTAGGAGCGATACCAAATATCGGTATCATTCAGTCTGGCCATCGGGTCATGCTGTCCGGAAGGCGCGCCAAGTATGTAAGCATTCACTTTCGCACCTCGCCAGAGGAAAGTGATCCGTTTGTGGTGCTCGTCATACTCCTCAACCAGCGGCGTTTCTGTCACCGCCTGCCAGAAAGCCGAGGTATCCCCCCCGTTAACCCGCGTTATCAGCTGCTGCAGGCGAACACTGTCCACCGGCAGGGAGAGGTTTTCAACCAGCGGCTGATACGGATAGTTAGTAAGCGCCAACTTCCATTCAGAGCCAGGTATGCCCTGTGAGGTCAGTGTCCAGGTGTCATCAAACGGTAATGTGAACGTCACAGATTGCATTTCGGTGACAGGATTATCGGTAAGCAGCGCACGGCGGGGTGTCATCTGACTGTCATAGAGTGACAAATCACGGATATTCTCACTTTCCGCGATCACAACCTGTTTTTCTGACAGCGGCAACTGCACACAAGCCTGTCCGTTGTGATCAAACGTGCCGGTAATCACCACCGTCTGTTTCTCATCCGGAGCGGAAAGTGACTGGCAGGAAGCAGAGGCCTGCGCGGAAAATGCAGAGAATGCCGCGCAGCAGAGCAGAGTTTTTTTCACGTCGCTGATCCTTCAAAATCAGTAATAATTATCATTATTATTTATCAGCTTCGTATTTTTATGTCACCGGACAGAAAAGTCAAACCGCCACATCAGACAGCAGGCTATCCTCCGGCTCCCCGGCAACCCATACCGATGTGCAGACCTTGTCCAGCAGCGCCTTATTGTGACTGAATACCACCAGTCCGAGCGGTCGTTTCTCTGATTCTTCAATCAGCACCTGCCAGATCTGCGCCTGAATATGTGCATCCAGCTGCGCGGTCACTTCATCGGCGATCAGGAAACGGGTACGCGGATCTAACGCCCGCAGCAGTGCGATTCTCGCCAGTTCCCCGCCGGACAATTCATCCGGACGGCGTTCCAGCCAGTGAGGCTCAATACTGAGCTTTTCCAGCCATTCCGCATCCGGTTTCCAGGCATCATATAACCCGGCACCGGTTGTGCGGTACGGATTAAAACACTTCTCCGGATGCTGCGGCACCAGTTGCACCGGACAATAGCCGGTTTTCGGTACCGGCTTGCCGTCGAGCAGCAGTTCTCCGGCATGCGGCTGCTGCCACTGTGCCAGGATCCGCCCCAGCGTTGTTTTCCCGAACCCGCTGGGTGCGGAGATCCCCAGACGCTCACCGGCATTCAGCCGGAAAGAAAGGCCGTCCCACAATGTTTTTCCGCCCTGAATAACCTGTAAATCGCGGATTTCAAACATACGCTTTTCCTCTCTGCTGATTTATCCCGTTATCATAACAACTAATTTCCCGCAGACACACGGCTTTCCGTCAGCAGCCCGATACACTCCTGCGCACCACGTTTAAGCACATCCCCTTTCCGGCTGACAATATGCACCGGCAGCACCAGACCGTTGCGGGTATTGCGGAATGACAGTACCTTCAGTGTCCCGGACGCCACTTCCGCCCGGATCATCGATTCCGGCAGATTCCCCCAGCCGATACCCGCTTTAACCAGTCCCAGCGCCATCGAAAAATTATCGGTCTGCCAGGTTTTTGTCGCCACCTGAGAACGGACATCACTGAGAGAATGGTGATGGCTGGCAATCACAACTTGTTTTATCTGTACCAAATCCTCAATATAAACAGATTGTTGCTGCGAAAGTGAAGGGTGTGTGGCTGAAATAGTCGCCACCAGGGATTCATAACCGATACAGTGAAACTGCTCACGCGGATCCACATGCAGCCCGCCGAACACCAGCGCCAGCTGGATCCGCCCCTGATGCAGTAATGGCAGGATGTCATCCTGCGGTGCGGACAAAATCTCCGTTTTCAGCAACGGATAACGCTGATTAATGATCTGCAGTGCAGCAAACAGGCACGCCGGGTTCACATCCGTTGCCACACCGACAGCCAGTGTACTCTCCACACCCTGTGTCAGTTCACGGGTAAACACATTCAGCTGATGAATTTTATCGGTTATCTCTCTGGCATACGGTGCCAGCGCCAGGGCTCTTTCTGTCGGTACCGGCGCTCTGCCAGAACGTTCAAACAGTGCAAACCCCAGCTCCGCTTCCAGATTACTGACCGCCATACTGACCGCTGACGGCACCCGGTGCAGTGCCCTTGCGGCGGCTGAAAATGAGCCTTTCTCCAGCACGGTCAGAAAAAGCTGTAAATTATCACTGTTAAACGGCATTCCCCCTCCTTCCTGTCAGAAAACCTGATAGTAGCTGACTTTTATTATCATCTCTATTGATTTACCTTTCCGGCCTTCTCTATTTCAGCGATACACTCAGGATACAAATATGCAGGGTTTAAAACGAAAACTGGTCTTTATCACCACTTATGAGATTATCGGCTGGATCATCTCATCCTTAGGACTGGCGTTACTTTCCGGTAATTCAGCCGGTGTCACCGGCCCGCTGGCACTGGTGATCACCACCATCGCCGTCAGCTGGAACTTTATTTTTAATACTCTGTTCGAGTTCTGGGAATCCCGGCAGGTGTCCCGCATCCGGACATTCCGCCGCAGACTGGTGCATGCCGTTCTGTTTCAGCTGACACTGGTGGTTTTCCTTATCCCGCTGATTGCATGGTGGTTATCGGTCAGCTTAATACAGGCTTTTCTGCTGGATTTTGCCCTGATTATTTTTATTCCGATCTACACATTCTTCTTCAACTGGGCATTTGACAAACTTTTCGGGGTGCCGGCTTCCGCATTACCCCGGGAGGAGACCGCCACGCATCAGTAACGATATTAAAAAAGCCATACCGGAGAAACGGTATGGCTGTTTATCTGATAAAAATAAACATCAGAAACTGACTTTCAATCCGATATAAGCACTGACCGGTGATTCATTTTTATCACCATGACGATAACCCAGGCTGCCGGTTATCCGGGTATCCGGTGTCAAATCAATCGTTGCACCCAACTGATATTTACCGGTAGTAGTTTCATTTCTGGCGGAAAAATCTTTTTTATTCAGCGTCACTTTATTATTTTTCACAAACTCATGTGAAACACCGATATTCACAAAAGGACTGACGCTGATGTCATTAATTTTCGTCTTCATGCTGAGACGTGACCCCAATTCCCCGTTCACACTGTCACTGTTATGCTCATGAATATCCATTCCGTTCGATAACTGATATTTTGCCTCACTGAAACGACTGTAATCTATCCGCCCGTAAGGCGTTAAGCTGATTTCCGGTGTAATAATCAGTTTCTTTCCGGCTTCCGCACTGACGGTCAGCGCATTTTGCTTAAATGAGCCATCAACTGCTCCGCCACCACTGCTTTGAGTATTAACACGATTTTTAAAATGCGAGCCTTTCAGCATACCGGCGATATACCCATCCTGATATTGCCAGTGGGTATAACCACCGATAGCAAAACTGTCCGTATTGCCCTGCCCCGGTGTATAATCAAATGTTGATCGGGTTTTCCCTGCGCTGGTAAATAAACCGAATGCAATATCCCCGTAACGCGCTTTATTGACTTTATCGTAACCGATTTCCAGAATATTCAGGCTGTTTCTGAACGCACGGCTTTTACTGTCACTGAATTTTGTATTGTCATAGCGGTAATTTGCCTAGGCTCCGTATTTCTTATCTGATAAATCATCTGTGATATAGCGTCGTGACGGTCCGGACATGTTCTCACTGCGCAGTATCTGACGATTTACTGATGCCATTGATAACCCGGCCAGTGCGCTGTTGGACAGCACATCCCGGAGCTCAGGTATACTGGTATCATCAGTAACATCCTTTCCAGTTTCCGTATCAATTTCCTGAATATACTCATCGTTTTTATCAATATCCGGTTCGCCCTGAGTTTCTCCGTCAGGATCAATATCCGGGTACGGAATATGGTCTGCTTTTGTCGCTAAATACCAGGTGGATTTCCCGTTACTCTTTATACCTTTAATCAGCCGGTATTTATAAATACCCAAGTCAACCACACCATTCTTTCCGGCTAATTTAAAACTCGCATTACCCTTATTAATTTCAATCAGCTCAACAGTTTCATCCGGGTCAGTAATATCCTTTCCGGTATCATAAACATTGACGTTAAATTTCCCGGTTGCTTTATTGGTTACCACTAATTTATCACCGACATCATCTGCAATTTGAGTATGGAATGAAAACGTTCCCTGCCCGCTGAGATCCTTTACCACTAACTGATTAAACGTTGCATTTCTCTTATCCAGAGAGGGTTTAAGGTAAACTGAGCCGTGATCCAAATGAAGTTTATTGATCTCTGAAACCTGAAAATAACTATCAGGATCAACATCTATATCCCGCCCTTCCCATCTCAATGATGAGTTATCGTTTGTTATTACTGCAGATATATCCTGAATATAGAGAGTACCGGCAAGATTCATCTGCTCTATAAATGTGTTTTTACCTGAACCATAATAAGGATTGTTATCCAAAATGACGAATGCTCTGCGTTCAACATTCAGTGCGCTGCGACTTTCACCGCCGATATGAAAACGCAGAACACCCAAATCTCTGACAGATGTATTACTGACAATACCTTCTTCATGGACATTAACAATTCCCTGACCAATGATCTGCGTATCTGTCGCTTTTCCGCCGCTGTACACATCAACCTGACCATCACGGCCTGCCGGACGGTATATGTCTGAACGACTTTCACTGTTTAGTTCAGAAGCCGTTCTCGGGGCACCCACCTTAGCTTTATCCAGGATACCGCCATCATCCACCTCAACACTGCCATGATCAAAAACCCAGCTGTTGATTGACTTTCCGCCCTGACTAATCGTTTGTCTCCCGTCATCACCAGAACCCGGCTTAATACCAACCTGATTATCAATAACGGTCTTATTCGTCACGTCCTTTTCATATTGATAGGTTATTGCCGCCGAAGCAGTCATTGAATTCACTAAAAGTACGCCGCAGATTGTATTTGCCAATACTGTCTTTTGCATCATTTTTTGATTTCCTTATTCATCCGTTATATCCTGCTGACAAACAGAAATTAGAACAAAAATTCGCCGGATAACGCTATCAGGATAAAAGGAATTATTAGTAGTCTGATAATTCAGAAAATAAAAATAAACGGCAATAATAAATAATTGAAAGAACATCATGAAAAGGATGTCATTATGAAAAAATCAATACTGTTATTTATAATACTATTCAGTTTCAGGGGAATTGCTGAACCACTGACGCATCAGGAGTTGAATACACTGAGAAAAAATCCTGAGCAGGCAGCTGAACAAATTGTTGCATCAATGAACCAGACAGAGAAAATCGGTCAGCTGATGATGCTTGATTTTCGCTATTGGGATATTTTCCGGAGTCCTGTTCCTATTCCTGTTATTAATATAAACAATGATATTAAAAATATTATTTTTCATTACAGATTAGGTGGCGTTATATTATTCCGTGAAAATTTGATTGATACACCTCAGACGGTAAAGTTAATTAATGACATTCAGTCCTCCCGTTACAAACTGCCTTTATTTATCAGTACTGACCAGGAAGGCGGATATATCACCCGGTTACGGGTCGGCACAGAAATGCCGGGAAATATGGCCCTGGGTGCTGCCCGTGATCCGGAATCCGCAAGATTAACCGGTAAAATTCATGGCAGTGAGCTATCCGCTCTGGGATTTAACATGAATTTTGGCCCGGTCGTGGACATCAATAATAATCAGGATAACCCGGTTATTGGTGTAAGAGCTTATTCTGACAGAAAAGAGCTGACAGAAATTTTGTCGGTTGAATATATCCGTGGTATTCATCAGTACGGACTTATCACTGCTCTGAAACATTTTCCCGGCCACGGCAATGTCTCAACGGATTCACATGTCGCTCTTCCGGTTGTCACATCAGATGAAAAAAGCTGGCGGCAAACAGAATTACCGCCATTTACTTATGCACTGCAACATGGCGCAGACGCAGTTATGACTGCACATATTATTGTACCGGCACTGGATGATACAAAAATAATAACCCGTGACGGTTCAGAAGCGGGAACACCCGCCACATTATCCAAACCTATCCTGACCGGTATATTACGCAATGAACTTCATTTTCAGGGGCTGATAATTACGGATGCCATGGATATGAAAGCCATCACTGATAACTTTGAGCTCAATGTTGCCGTTGAGCATGCTCTGTCCGCAGGTGCCGATATTATCCTGATGCCGGTAAAAATGTGGGATCAAGATGCGGTTACGCGCCTTGATAATTTATACCGCTACCTGGATGAACAGGCACAAAAAAACCCGGAACTGCAGCAACGTATTAATGAATCAGCAAAACGGGTGGTTGTGATGAAACTGAATAACGCTCTCAGCGGGGCACCTGCTGATCCGGTAAAAGCGCAGCAAATTGTTGCTTCAGCAGAACATAAAAGCCAGGAAAACAAGATTTCAGAACAGGCTGTTACCATTATAAAAAATGACAATATCCTGCCTTACCAACTGAAACCAGATAATAAAATTTTGGTGATTTCTGATGAATATCCCCGTAATCAGTTAATTAAAAAACATCTGAATGATATTGCACAGGAAACGGAAATCCGAATTCATGTCACTACACAAAAAATAAAAACAGATCAGAAAACGCTCTCTGAAAAGAGAGTCAGCACTATGATCAGCGGGCAGGATATTATTTTACTGGTCACCTACAACCAGCCGAGCCGCGATACAAATGCACAAATTATCATCAACTCCGCCAATAATGCGGACATTCCTGTCGTCGTGATATCGTCACGGGATCCATACGATATTGCGCGTCTGAGCAATGTAAAAGCCAATATTGCCATCTATGGTATTACCGGGTTTGATATCACAAATGGTCAGCGTAACGCACTGGAAACGAATATCCGGAGTGGCTTACGGACGTTATTTTCCGATAAAAATGCCCGTCCGCTTAATTATCCCGGCGGACGTTTACCCGTGGATATTAAAGACCCGGAAAGTGGTATTATTTTATACCCTTATGGCACAGGGGAAACCTATGATAGATTGAAATAAGGAGTAAGCATGAATTTATCCCGTACTGCTGTAATGCTGAGTATTACCGGTCTGAGCATCAGCTTTTCCGCTGTAACAGCGGCAGAGGAAAAAGGATTGAGTCCGCTGGAGCAATGCTATCAGTCTGTCAGGGATGCACCACGGACAAAAATTGCAGGCTGCCTGAATGCAAAGCTGAATACCGCAAATACCCGGCTGAATACCATTCTGGCACAGCAAAAACAGGAAATTGCATCGCTCAATTCCACCGGAAGTGAACAAGCTATTCAGTCACTGAACCTGTCACACTCCGCCTTTATTACTTTTCGCGATGCTGAATGCCGGTATCGCTATGATGCCACTCTCGGCGGTAGCGGTGCCGGCGATATCATGAAATCCTGTCAGATTGAATTGACAAATTGGCGGATAAAACAGCTGCAGGAAAATTAATCCACAGAAAACAACAGATAATGTTATTCCGGCACAGAAATACCAACCCGTTTATTTAAACCACAGCGCTGATTAGCCGATTCATTATCTGCTTGTTTTTCTTCACTGATTTCACGAATCTATCCTGAAGATATCATCCCCCGCAACATTTATTACTATTACTGTTGTACCCCTGTCTTGCTCTGAAACAACTAAGGTAAGTATATACATTATCTGCAAACTACCATTATTAACGTAATTATCCGAATACCTGTTGGAGAAAAAACTCAGTTTTCTCTGGTGATTTAAGGAAATAAGACCGGGAAATATCAGAGTGATGATGAAAGTATCGTTGTAATGACAGATAAAATACAAACGGAATTATTTTGCTGAGTGTTACCGGTAGTCCGGGAAGGAGATGATTTAGCTTATTTGTTTGCATTCTGAGGAATATGGAAGATATCAGAAAGATGACAGCGATACATGTATATAGTGCACTTTCTCACCGTGATTCATTATGATCTACTCAGGACGGA
>NZ_JAODZS010000080.1:0-2101 GCF_029835375.1 Morganella sp. GD04133
AAGTCTGCTGCGAACTCCGGCCATGTAGGCGCGGTATCTTTTCGCAATCTCACCATGCTTGTATTCATGACCGCCGAAAAAATTTATTTTCCGCTACATCATGACCCACTCCGGCGTATAGCCAAGTTCACCCGCACACCACTTTTCAAAATCCGTTGGTTCCATAATCAGGGTTCCTTTGTTTCGCTGGTGACATTTAGTTGTTAAGGCTGGAGTAATCAACTAGGTTATCAATGATGTCATCCCGCTCAGGGTATCCATCAAACCGGTCATTGTTTTTCAGCCAATGCCAGACATATTTTGCTTCCTCCCGATCTGTTGGCTGTATCACCTGCAACCTTATTTCAAGCCAATGCTCACGGAAGTAAACGTGTTCTGGCTGATCACCCGAATATTGATACCCCATTTCCTTTTCTGCTGATGAACGCATCTGATAAAGCCAGCCCCAATATTCCAATTCCCGGATCACATCACTTAAGGTTTCCGGGTCAGGAAGCACGTCAGTAAATCCTTTCGCCTTATCCTCTTTTTCTTTTTCAAGATTGCTATCGCCACTTTTCCAACCCTGCTTAATTTCCTTCTTTGTCCATCCGTAATATGGGTCATCGATGTAATTTGGTGACGACTTAATAATTACCTCTGCTGGCGTATCACCGAACGCGCTGTCATAGTCACCAAAAATACCTCTCACCTGCCTTGCTTTTTCAATGGCCTCTCTCGCTGATTTTATTTTAGATTCTGGACTATCAATTCCCATAGTACCGAAGACTATCTGAAATGGATGAGCACCAGATTCTTGCAGATATTTGGTGTATTTATCTTGAGCCTCTTTTGGCGATATTTTAATTTTATCAAGTGCCTTTTCGGCCTTTTCAAGATGCGCTGGTTCATTCAGAGCAATGACACGCAGTACCCATAAATATGCGTCAACCTGCTTATCGCCGGTTATTTTTTCCTGCTTGGGTAATGGCTTGATGGTTGCAATTTCAGTGCTGTGAGATATTTCAGGAATGGTGAAAAGTTGTTCGTGCGTTAATTTCATAATCAAAAGTCCTTCTGTCTTGGGTTATGCCGTCCGCGTCCGGAATCCGAACTTGGCCTTTAATTCTGCGATATGCGCCAGTGCTTTTTCCTTTGGTACCGGAATATGCAACTTAGGGATTTGCACACGCGGTGCCGGAATTTCTTCACCGGATCGGATTCTGGATGCCATCACCGCCAGCTCCTGGGCGCAGCGTTTTTTCAGCTCTGACTCGGTCAGGCCGGATGCGCGGCTCAGTGCGTGCAACTTCGTGACCATCCAGTAACAGGCGTTGTTTTGCCACGGATATTCTTCTGACGTGCGGTACATGTATTTGTTATCGCTAAACTTCATGATCATGTCGTAAAGCCCGTCAGCGTCCGGAAGCCCTACAGCCACACAATCAGCCTGTTTGCACCACTGGATAAACTGACCTGGTGACGGTAGAAACGGGCGCTCCTGCTTCCTGGCAATCTTCATTCCGACGGTAATTTGCCCCACTGTCCGAATGCCGTTTTCAGCGAAAGCCAGAACCCACTGCCGGCGAAATTCGTCCAGGTCATCCTGTGTCTGAAAGTTTGCCACTGCTGCGGGGAATGTGGCTTTGAGTTGCCGGAACAGCTCGTTGAATACCTGGATTGCTTCCGGTGGAACTTCCTGCTGAGGTTTCGGTGCGGAACCAGCCATTGACCTCAGCGCGCCGGAATCTCGCTGCTGAATGGCGGTTGTGAGTGATTTCATATTTTCAGACCCTCCGCCCAGCTGGTGTTATCGAAATCAAGATGCGGTCTGCCGGACGGCTTCTGCTCACCCCTTCCAGGCTGTTTGCTCTGCATCACCAGTGTTGACCACTTCTCACGGAGCTTTGCAGGACACAGGACGTTCGAGCACCAGAACGAATCTTTGTTCGCCCACTGGAATAACCGGCAGATTTCTTCGTGCGTCCTGCCGTCAATCTGGCGCATCAGGCGGATATCGTTCGCCCAGTTGTGCCAGGCAGGTTCGGCTGCGGTCGGGCAAACGATTTGGACTTTGCCGTAAATCCACTGAGCGGCTTTCAGGTCGTCGGCAGTTCCCCAC
>NZ_JAODZS010000081.1:0-2018 GCF_029835375.1 Morganella sp. GD04133
ATTTGCCAGGTCAGTAACCGCTTTCTGACTCATGACACCTGTTGTTGATGTGCCCGGCCCCTGAAGTACTGAGTCTTTGTCGAGCTTTTTATCAACATCTGTTTTTGTGGCGTAGTCGTTCAGACCAATATAATTCCCAAGAGTTACCCAATCAGCGCCAGGTGATGTATTAAAATCTGTTTTATTGTCATCCTTGGTGCTGACGTATACTTTTGTTCCGTCATTAGAAAGCAGCTGCGCTCCTTTAGGGTAACCACCAACGGCCTCACTAAATGCTTTATTGAATTTATAGCCAGCCCCTGAATTTGACCAACGCTGTCCATTTGCCAGTTCAAACAGAATTTGGTTCATGTTCTCACCTTTAGGCGGTAGCCCTCCGGCCTGCTTTAACAGCATCGTGATTGGCGGAAATCCATCAGCGTATGAAGCGGATCGGTTTCCTGCCGGAGATGTCTCCAGTAACTCCTCACGTGGCCCGTTAACACCAAAAGGAACCGGCATCAGCTTAGGAATGTCATTTAATTTCATTTTTTACCCTTTATAAAAAGTTCCGTCATTAAACGGGTAAGCGTCTTCCGCAAATCCAAAATATGGCGGCACCAGCTCATAAGTTTCGATTCTCACGCCGCTCGGAACCGGCATAACTTCGTAGTTCTGCAATATCGCCGCCTCATAAGGCTGAAGTTCAAACGTGCATACAATTCCGATAGCCATCTTTTTATAGTTACTGCAAAAGGCCACTCCACGCCCCTTGAATAACATGGTCAGAAAGCGGTTAAATTCCGGGATAGTAGCTGTGCTGATATTGCTGAATGCCTTACATAAAATAAGCGTTCGGTACGCATCGTCGCCAAGACGAACATTGGTTGTTTCCTGAACACCAGCAAAGAACGGAGCGTCATTGAAGGGGGTGAATCCATCAGCAAATCCGAATGAATCCGACTCGATTGGAGCGACAATATTTCTGTCTACACCTACTATTTTACCCCATACATCAAGACCATAGCTTTTTGCTGTCAGAACGTCCCACACATCCGTGATGAATTGATCTGTAAAATCATCAATACTGACGGCCTGATTAAACGTATCAAGAATGCTCATGATCCGGTCAGCGCCGCTGTATTGTCTGATTACAGTTTCCGGCCAGTTATTCATACAAGCGTCACCTCTATAGTGGAGTCATCAATAACCGGTACCGAACTGACTGGGATATGCACTGACGGGGAAAAGGATGCACCATCAAGAGATACAGCAAGAGACAGTATGCTGACACTGTCCGGCTGAATTCCGATGACCGGGGCATAGTAACGACCGGCGGTAACATCCCCGCCGATTCTTGCCTTATTGATATTTGGATAACGGCCAGTAAACACCTCAGTAATTACTCGCTTCACCTGCGCGGTGATATCGCTTGGCGGGTTCAGTGATTTATCTATCTCAACTTTAAAATGCACCCTTGCCGGAACAGCCTGATGCCACTGCATAACGTACTGAGGTTGCGGCTTATCATAGGTTTCATCATAAACAATAAACTCCTTCTCCCCGTTCATGTTGCAGCCAGGATTGCAGGTATTGAACAAAGCCTCTGCAATATCTTTGTCCTCTCCGCCGTATACGCTGACATAAAGAGAGTGTGGTGCTATTGTGACGCTATCCACTACAACGGATTCATCCTTCCTGTTCGACCAGACATATGCATCAGTAACGCCGGTCACTTCAAGCAATGCAGCCCGGGTGGAACCATCCTGATTTCTTGAATTTCTGGCGACCGACTCCCTGCGTCTGGCCTCAAAAGAAACCCTGGACTCAACATCAGCCCCGAGAATGCCTGCATACTGGTTATTTACTGAGTCCCATCCGGAAACTGCAGTATAAATTCGGTTTAAATCACCGGCACCACAGGTTACGGGGCCGGTGGTGTCACAGGCAAAAACAGCATCAGTCCTGCCGCTTGCGGGAATGGTCACTGAATTCACCAGGCTGTAGGTCATATTATTAACATCCACTGCCTGAGAGCC
>NZ_JAODZS010000082.1:0-2011 GCF_029835375.1 Morganella sp. GD04133
GTTCCCTGACGGCAGTCACGGCTACATCCGTACTGATCGTCGGTGTGATGTGTATTACGACCTGCCCCCGCAGGTGAAAATTGAGGCCCGTAATGAATTGCAGCAGAAGGACGAAGAACATGGAATTTAAAGGAACACCCGGCCCATGGACACATTCAGACAGTTACGGACTTCACGAAACAATCGGTGGTTCTATTCATGGCGGAGGGAATACACTTTGCCATGTCATGGGAAAAGGCATCTGGAAGGGAAAGGCGACGGCTAATGCGAAACTGATAGCGGCAGCACCTGAGATTCTGGAGCAATTAATCAGGCTGAGAAATAAAATCACTGACTACGATCCCGACGACGATGACCATTTGCATATTGTCGACGCAGTAATCAACAAAGCACTTGGCCGCGAATAGCAGCCCTGCTCTCTTTCACAAAAATTGATTAAGCATAATCAGTTTTATTCCGCCACGGTGATTACCATGATGCCAATACCATTACAGGAGAAAGCATCATGGAACCGTGGCAACCAGGACAACAATTACTGACCGACTTTGATATTAAATTAGGCCGACTGGCTGCCAGTGTAAAAAACAGACCATGCACTCCGGCAGATATTAAACGCTCATGCGATACAGTTGACCTGATTATCTTATCGATAATGAGGCAAGACCATGACGAGAAACAACAATGACTTTTTTACAGTTAACGAATTCGCCATAAAAACAGGACGCGGAGAAGAAACCGTCAGGCGCTGGATACGTCAGGGCATTATTTACCCTGCCCCGCAATTTGACGGATATCAGTATCGAATCCCCGGAAACGCAAGAAAAATTACCAATTTTGAAAAATTAAATCCCAGCGTTCTTTTAAAAAAAGAATCCGGCCTGTTAAAAAGGATTAAAACAGATGGCAAGAAATCGAAATACAGTAAACAAAGGGCTTCCGCCTAATTTGTATCTGCGTAATGGGTATTATTCATATCGCGATCCGAGAACAAGAAAGGAATACGGCCTCGGACGTAATAGAACACTGGCGATTACAGAAGCAATTCAGGCCAATATTGAATTACTTGGAACGGGGGATAGTCTGGTGAGCCGAATTAATACTGAATCAGTAATCACTGTCGGTGAATGGTGTGAAAAATACGATTTAATTATCCAGCGGCGCGGCCTGAGCAATATAACTCTGAGAAATAAACGGCAACTACTTAAAGCTATTCCTGACGATATGCGGAAGATGCCTGTTACCCAAATTTCAGTGAAAGACATTGCTAATTTACTTTCTGATTACGTCGAAAAAGGGGCCGCATCAATGGCAAAGGTACTCAGATCGGAGCTGCGTGATTTATTCCGCGAGGCTATGGCTGACGGGCTGATTACGACTAATCCAGTAGAGGGTACACGAAACCCCAGAACCAGCGTTTCCAGATCACGGTTATCTTTCGAGGAATATGGTGCCATTTTATCCGATGCTAAAAATACAAAGCCAGCATGGTTTGTCCTCATGCTGAAAGCCGCACTCGTTACAGGGCAACGCCAGGGGGATTTGTGCCGGATGCATCAAGACAATATTAAGAACGACAGATTGTATATTGAACAGAGTAAAACAGGCGCGAAACTGTCTATACCTCTCGATCTGGAAATACGAGGAATAAAACTCAGGGATATAATTAATCAATCAGGAAGTGGCTATTTGTTTTCGACCGCAAGAGATAAAGCGCCTGGAGAACAGGTGGTCAGAAAACACTTTCAGTCCTCACGCAATTCAATCGGTATCCAGTGGGATGGTACGCCGCCATCATTCCACGAAATACGAAGTTTATCGGCAAGACTATACGCAGAAGAGCGCGGTTTAGATTTCGCCAAACAGCTTCTCGGACATAAATCCGTGGCTATGACAGAGACTTATCGCGATAGTCGTGGAGGATGGAACGAAATAGTGTTATGATTTAATAGTGAATAATAGTGACAATCAAGTTTTAATTCATTGATATATAAGGGTTAAAAAAGTGAAGCGC